>JBCDBX010000036.1:0-17981 GCA_039182865.1 Pseudomonadota bacterium | reverse complement strand
GACACCGCCGCAATGATAACGATTATGTTGAAAGCGTTTGACAAATATCGCTTGATCTTCTTTGGATAATGCATTGAAGGCCTCTCCACCCGAGCGTTGATTCATTTGTAAGAATACTACTTGCTCCTGAATGTCAGCTTTTAATAGTAAAGCCGTTTCTTTATTTTTAACCTCTGTTAATAAAGCTGCTAGTTCTTCATACTGTTCAGCAAAACTTTGATCTTGTTCTGGGATTAATACGGCTAGCGCATAACTAGATAATCCCGATAGGCAAAGGTAAAAAAGTACCAATAATATATATTTTGTAATTTTTGTCTGCATGAGTTGTTAGTTTGTTTGCTGTACAATATGCTTACATTTATATCTTCAGCCACTTCATAATGTCCAATTTTAACCCTTTCTGCCAAGCAGTATTAGATGCAGCTTGCTGCGTGTGCAGTGCAAGCTGATTTAAGTACTCATTTCTGGCTAATTGCTCTCCTCCCAAGGATTTAAGATGATCTGAAGGAAGTTGCGTATCCACTAATTGGTATCTCCAATGGTCAAGGTAGGCTGATAGATACAGTAAAGCTACTTTAGAAGTATCTGTTTCTCGGCTAAACATGGACTCGCCAAAGAATATCGCACCTATCGATATGCCATAAATGCCTCCTATCAATTGATCGTATTCATTCCAAACTTCAAATGAATGAGCGTGGTTTAACTGATGCAAATGACAATAGGCATGGATCATGTCTTGGGTTATCCAAGTGCCTCGTGAATAACTGCGTGGTTCGGAACATGCGATCATGACATTTTGAAAAGCTTCATCATAAGTTACTTTCCAGTTTTTTCGTTTTAAGGTTCTTAACAGACTTTTATGGGCTATAAATTTTTTGGGATAAAGAATGCCGCGTGGATTGGGCGACCACCATAAAATAGGTTGGTCTTCTTCATACCAAGGGAAAAGACCTTCTCGATAAGCGCGCAAAAGACGTGTTGGGCTTAAATCTCCACCTGCAGCGACTAAGCCCTCGGGGCTGTCGAGTGCATCCTCTGCAGATGGAAAAGGATAGTGCGGATCTCTTGGGTCTAACCACGGGAGATTTATGTTAGACATTATTCCAGCCGGTAAGGGGAGAGGCTAAGCAACTCTTCACATTGTTCTTGCATGGCTTCTTGTTCACGTTCGCAAAAAGAATATATCGGTGTGCGAAATTGAGGGTTAGCAATCCAATGAGCCGACCATGTTTTTGTGGGTAGAAATCCACGAGATATTTTATGTTCGCCTTGTGCGCCAGGTTCAAATTTTTGCAATTTATGTTCAATACAATATTCAATGCCTTGATAAAAACATGTTTCAAAATGTAGGCTATGAAAATCTTGTTCGCAACCCCAAAAACGACCAAACAGAGTGTCTTCACTGCGCAAGGTTATCGCACATGCAATATTTCTACTATTAAGCACTGCAAAAATGAATACAAGCTGTTGGCCCATGGTGGTACAGATTTCCTTGAAAAATTCTAAGCTCAGAGTTGGAATTCCATATTTTTTATCAAAAGTGCTTTCATAATAATGCTGTGCCAGAGTGATTTGCTCTTCACTAGCTTCATGACCATGCACAATATTAAAAGTAATGTTTTGCTCTTGTACCATGCGGCGCTCACGTTTTACTTTTTTTCGTTTGCGCGAAATAAATGTACTTATAAAGTCATCAAAGTCAGAATAATTTTGATTTTTCCAATGGTATTGACAACCTAGACGAAGTGCTAAATTTTCTTGCCGACATAGAGTTGTATCCTCATCATTGGTAAATAGCCAATGCATCCCACTCATTTTTAGTTTTTCTGCGGCTTTTATCACTTGCTGAATCATGATTTTCTTTATGGCAATATCTTGCGATATTAATCGCATTCCCTGCACAGGGTTGTAAGGAATTGAACATACCAATTTTGGGTAATACTCTAAGCGTGCCTGTTCATATGCAGATGCCCATGACCAGTCAAATACAAACTCACCATAAGAATTTGTTTTGATATAAAGAGGACAAACGCCAACTAACTGTTGTTGGGAATTTCGAACTGATAAATGATAAGGATGCCAACCAAATTTTTGGCCTAGGCAATCATTGGTTTCAAGCGCGGATAAAAACTCATAGCGAGTAAATGGGTTGGTAGTGCCTGCCAGACTATTCCATTCATCTAGAGGGATTTCAGATATAGACGAGTGAAAGCAAAGGTTAAGTTCTTCACTTTCACTCATGTCAATGGAGTATCGTTTGGTTGGATTACTTTGCTTCTAGGCTATCTAAATATCTTTCTGCATCGAGTGCGGCCATGCAACCAGTTCCTGCAGAAGTAATCGCTTGTCGATATACGTGGTCCATCACATCGCCTGAAGCAAAAACACCTTCAACACTTGTTGTCGTTGCATCACCTTCAAGTCCACTGTGGACTTTGATGTATCCGCCATTCATTTCAAGCTGACCCTCAAAAATTGCAGTATTTGGCTTGTGACCTATCGCAATGAATACACCTTGTGTTTGTAATTCTTGAGTAGAATCATCGATAGTACTTTTGATGCGTACTCCTGTGACACCTTTTTCATCGCCTAGCACCTCATCTAAAGTATGGTTCCATGCAATTTTTACGTTTCCATTTTTCTCACGATCAAAAAGTTTGTCTTGAAGAATTTTTTCGGCACGTAATGAATCGCGACGATGTATTAAAGTCACGCTAGAGGCAATATTCGATAAATATAATGCTTCCTCAACGGCAGTGTTACCACCACCCACAACAACGACGTCTTGTTGTTTATAAAAGAATCCATCACAAGTGGCGCAAGCCGATACGCCTTTACCTTTGAAGGCTTCTTCTGAATCTAACCCAAGGTACATAGCTGATGCGCCAGTTGAAATGATTAACGCATCTGCTGTGTAAGTTCCATTGATGTCGCCATTTAAGACAAAAGGACGTTGGCTAAAATCAACTGACTGAATATGATCAAAAATAACTTCAGTTCCATATCGTTCCACATGAGCCAACATGCGTTGCATGAGATCGGGGCCTTGTAAGCCTTCGACATCGCCTGGCCAGTTATCGACATCAGTTGTTGTCATGAGTTGTCCACCTTGTTCTAAACCCGTGATAATCACTGGATTAAGATTGGCACGTGCGGCATAGACGCCAGCGGTATAGCCTGCAGGGCCGGATCCAAGAATGATGAGTTTGTGGTGCTGAGTGTCGCTCATTGACGTTAAATCTCCATGGTTGGGTAGTGTTGCGTGAAAATGAAGGGTCGTATCTTACGTAGCTGACGATATGGGGGCAAATCCTCAAGAATTCAATCCATTTCGTCACAGCATGAGAGAATATCTGCTAAAAATGTATTAATTAGTACTTGACAAGAATGGATAAAAAATCAATGATTTATCCCTCATAGTTGAACCATAAGATTATAAAATTGGCTCAAGCAACGATTAGAAAACGCAAACATTCGACTGATTACCATTTACACCTGAGTAATGGCTTGCGCGAGAGTGCATTAGTGGTCCTATTCGCGATAGGTGTGTACTTATTGATGGCACTGATCAGCTTTGATCAGGCAGATCCAGGTTGGTCGGTGAGCAGTACTGGGAGTCCGGTTCAAAATATTGGGGGTTCAGCTGGGGCATTCTTTGCCGATCTGTTCCTTTTCCTATTTGGCTTTCTTGCTTACCTCGCTCCACTCATGGTGGCTTACAGTGGTTGGCTAATCTATCGAGGTGTTGATGAGAAAGGCGATCTCGACTACCACATTCTTAGTATTCGATGGGGTGGATTTGTTTTAACTTTGATCGCTGGATGTGGCTTAGCCTCTTTGCATTTTGATAAAGCTTATTTGCCTTCAGATGCAGGTGGAGTTTTAGGTAATCTGATAGCTAGTGCATTTGTATTAGCTTTTAGCTACACCGGTACCACTTTATTGTTGCTCGCACTTTTTCTTGCAGGCATTACAATTTTTACAAGTTTATCATGGCTTAAAGTTATTGATACCACAGGTCGCTATACGGTTTTGGGTAGTGAATATATCTATCGTCAATCAAATATTCTCTGGAATTTATTTCTTACTTGGTACTACGCAAGAAAGAATAATGAGGCATCTGTAACAGTTACACCAAAAGTCCTTAAAAAAGAAATCAAGCTAAAAACACGTAAAGTCAGAATCGAACCAACCATTGGTAAAGCTGTTCCAAGTGAACGTGTAGAACGAGAAAAACAAATTCCATTGTTTGAAGCAAAAGCAAGCGGTGATTTGCCGCCTTTGACAATGCTAGACCCTGCAGAAGAACATACTAGAGGTTATTCAGATAAAGCTTTAGAGGCATTGTCACGTCAAGTTGAGTTAAAACTTTTAGACTTTGGCATTGAAGCAGAAGTGAGTGAAGTGCATCCAGGACCTATTGTAACTCGGTTTGAGTTACTACTAGCAGCCGGTGTTAAGGTCAGCAAGATTACGGCATTAGCCAAAGATTTAGCTCGTGCTTTATCGGTAGTAAGTGTTCGAATTGTTGAAGTAATTCCAGGTAAACCAACGGTGGGTTTGGAAATACCAAATGAAGAACGCGAGATGATTAGTCTAAGTGAAATTCTTCAGTCGAGTGAATATGATGAATCTTCATCTTCACTAACACTTGGTTTGGGCAAAGATATTAGTGGACGACCTGTGGTAGCAAATCTGGCGTCGATGCCGCATTTGCTAGTTGCAGGGACGACTGGCTCAGGTAAGTCAGTCGCTGTTAATGCAATGTTACTTAGCCTTCTTTATAAAGCCTCACCTGCTGATGTTCGCTTGATACTAATTGATCCAAAAATGCTAGAGCTTAGTGTCTATGAGGGTATTCCACACTTATTGACACCAGTCGTCACAGACATGAAAGAAGCATCAAATGCATTGCGTTGGTGTGTAGCTGAAATGGAGCGTCGTTATCAGTTAATGTCCGCAGTAGGTGTCAGAAACCTTGCTGGCTACAACTCAAAAATAGAGGAAGCTGAACAGAGTGGTTCGCCCATTTTAGACCCATTATTCAAAGCGGATGATTTATTGATAGACCAAGAAGCACAACCTTTAACTAAGTTGCCTGTCATTGTGATAGTAGTTGATGAGTTTGCCGACATGATGATGGTGGTCGGTAAGAAAGTTGAAGAGCTGATCGCTCGACTTGCACAAAAAGCGCGTGCCGCAGGAATACATTTGGTATTGGCCACACAACGTCCTTCGGTTGATGTCATTACAGGGCTAATTAAGGCCAATATTCCTTCGCGCATTGCATTTCAAGTGTCGTCTAAGGTTGATTCAAGAACAATTTTAGACCAAATGGGTGCTGAGCAGTTGTTGGGTCATGGTGACATGTTATATCTACCGCCAGGAACATCTATCCCAGAACGAGTACATGGTGCCTTTGTGTCAGATCAAGAAGTTCATAAGGTATGTGATTATTTGCGTGAAAAAAGTGAACCTAATTACTTGGAAGAAGTTATACAAGAACCAATATCAGGATTAGATGCAATTCCGGGTTTGGAGCCAATCAAAAGCGATAGTGATGATTATGATCCTCTCTATGATGAAGCTGTTGCTGTCGTTACAGAAACACGCAAAGCTTCAATTTCTTATGTGCAGCGTCGCTTAAAGGTAGGTTATAACCGTGCGGCGCGTATGATCGAGGAGATGGAAAACAGTGGTGTCGTTTCAGCCGTTCAATCTAATGGCACACGTCAAGTGATCGCTCCTGCGCCACCCTCACTGAACTAAGGCTTAATCCTTAAGTCAAAATTACGCTACAATCATTATCTGTAGCAAATATATTACTCACTAATTCATCATCTCCCTGCAGACGGAGATCTATAAATACGATGTTATTCAAACGTTTTTTAATTGTTCTTTGTGCTTTTTTTTCATTGCAATCGTTTGCACAGACTAATGAGCAAGAGCTGTATGAAATATTGCAGTCACTAAATACGCTTGAGGCTGATTTTTATCAGCAAGTTGTGGATGTTGACGGCGAGGTAATTCAAGAGGCTAAAGGGACTTTTGAATTAAAGAAACCAGGCATGTTTCGCTGGCATTATGATCCACCATATTCACAACACATCGTGGCTGACGGACGTAATCTATGGATGCTGGATTTAGAGTTAGCACAAGCATCTGTCCAACCACTCGATCAGGCCTTAGGTAATGCTCCTATTATACTATTAACAGACACTAAACCACTCACTGAGGATTTTGAGATTCGTGAAATGCCTGATGCATTTGGCCTATCCTGGATTGCCTTAGCGCCTAAAATACAAGATACAGAATTTTTTCGTGTTGAAATTGGAATGGATGGTCAATTAATTCGTGAAATGCGGTTGCATGATCACTTTGATCAACAAACCATTATTCGTTTTTCTAGTATTCAAACAGACAAAGACTTACCTGTTTCACGCTTTGTCTTTACTGTGCCAGATGGTGTGGATGTAATTGGGACACCAGAATAAAGATATCAAAGATTACGTCGCATAATGCCATGTCAAGCACGCACGATTTATTTTCCAATGCTGAAGATCACTATCGACCACTTGCAGATCGAATGCGTCCTCGTAAGATTGATGAATTTTTTGGACAAGCCCATCTATTAAAACATAATGCACCATTACGTGCGGTGATTGATTCTGGCAAGCCACATTCGATGGTATTGTGGGGACCTCCAGGTACAGGCAAGACTACTATTGCGCATCTTATATCCGTGCATTGCCAGGTACCTTTTATATCTATTTCAGCCGTACTTAGTGGCGTAAAAGAAATACGCGCGGCGATTGATCAAGCTAAACAGCATTTGTCCGAGCAATACTCTACAACCGTGTTATTCGTCGATGAGGTTCATCGATTTAATAAATCTCAACAGGATGCTTTTTTACCTCATATTGAAAATGGCACGATCTGTTTTATTGGTGCAACGACAGAAAATCCTTCGTTTGAATTAAATAATGCATTGCTATCTAGAGTGCGTACTTATGTGCTTAAGAGACTCGATGAGTCAGCAATAGTTGAATGTTTGCGTGAAGCATCAAGTAATAGTGAGCGTGGTTTAGGAAATGAAAATATTAATATCTCGACAGATGTCATTAAACTTTTGGCAAGTGCTGCCGATGGAGATGCACGACGTGCACTGACATTACTTGAAGTGGCGAGTGATTTAGCGATTGAAAAAGAGGGTCAGTTATTGGTTGACGAGGCGATTGTGGAGCAAGTCACTCAAAGCAGTCTGCGAAGATTTGATAATAAAGGTGAGTATTTTTACGATCTAATTTCTGCTTTGCATAAATCAGTCCGTGGAACTGATCCTGATGCCAGTTTGTACTGGTATTGTAGAATGCTTGATGGTGGTTGTGATCCTTTATATATCGCACGACGTGTTGTGAGGATTGCCTCTGAAGATATTGGCAATGCAGATCCACGCGGCTTGCAGATTGCACTCAATGCTTGGGACACTTATACACGTCTTGGCAGCCCAGAAGGCGAACTAGCGATTGCACATGCAATTGTCTATCTTGCTTGTGCACCAAAAAGTAATGCGGTTTATATGGCCTACAACGAAGCTATGCGTGATGCGAAGAGTAAAGGTACTTTAGAAGTTCCCATGCATCTAAGAAATGCGCCCACAAAACTGATGAAATCCCTCGATTATGGGAAGGATTATAGATACGCGCATAATGAAGAACATGCTTATGCTAAAGGAGAAAATTATTTTCCGGAAGAATTAGCAGGTGCGAAATATTATGCGCCTGTAGAAAGAGGGTTGGAGATAAAAATCAAACAAGCATTGGAACGATTAAGAAAATAATTTCCAACGCTATTTTAATCTGAAATGTGTTAAGTTAAGGCACATTGTTCACTTTTGGTAATACACATGGCAGACGAATTAAGGCTTTCAAAAGAGCTTGTAGATAATATTATGCAAGTCGTGATTGATATCGACACGCGCGCACGTGATCCTTTTATAGGTAGTCAATATTTAACAGCAGTGGTGGGTTATGTGGTCGGCACTTCTTCTATTCCTGAGCAGGAAAAAAATGAAATCATGGATGAACTGATGTCATTTATGCGTCATGTGTATGAAGATATCTCACAGCCTCAGCAACAAGTCGCACAAGCCGCCACCGCACCTGTAGCACCTCCTGGCAGTGCATTTGGTATCTGGAAGCCAGGCGATTAATATTTGATCTTAAGGTTTGATCTTAGATTTCTGATAAGTATAATTTTATTCAATCTTTCTCAACCCACAACCAAGGTATGTATTATGGATGAAGAAGCGATTAAAACAATCATAACAGTGGTGATTATGCAGATTCCAATCGTCATTATCGCCATAGCTGTATTGAATAGATTCGTATTCTGATACTGCAAACAAACCTAAAAAAGCCGCTTTTAAAGCGGCTTTTTTATTTATAAATCAATCATATATTAATAATATCTAAAGTAAAATTTAATCTCTTCTGAGGCGGTCTGATATCGCAATAGGTGATGGATATTTAAGCACAATCACATAAGATGATACTAAGAAAGTAATTATTGTCGCCGCTTGTATCAAGTAAGCAGCTTCTTGGGTAATCACACTTACATTAAGAGCTAAGGCGCCTAATAAGATCGAAAACTCACTTAATTGGCCAATTCTAAAGCCGATCTCATTAGCGGTTTTGGGCTCTTCCTTGCCAAATTTTCTAATTAAAACTGAGAAGATAAATGGTTTTATTACGAGTACTAAAATCGCAAGTCCCGCTGCAGGTAATATTATTTCATCCAGGAGATCTAGCTTGAAGCCTGCGCCTATTGTGAAAAAGAATATGATCAGGAAAAAATCACGCAAGGGTTTCAAGCTTTCAGCAATAAATAATGATATGGGACCTGTCGCGATAGATACTCCAGCAATGAATGCGCCAATCTCGTGTGAGAGACCTAACCAAGCAGCAAGCTCTGAGATCCCTACACACCAACCGATAGCGACTAGAAAAACATACTCTAATATTTTGTCGAATTTTTTAAATAAATAGGAGAGCACATAACGCTCAAAATAAAATGTAAATAATATTAATAAAGGTAGTGAGATGATCAGTTTGATTAAATCATAAGTATCTGAGCTACCAGTATCAGCTTTGGAATGAAGTATTAACATCATCAAGATGGCGATTAAATCTTGTAATAACAAGATACTGATAATGACTTCACCTGTATGTCGATGATGTAACACCGTAGTAGGCAAGAGTTTTAAGCCTATGATAGTACTTGAAAACACCATGCTACCTGCAATCACTAGGCTATCAATTGTGTTAAATCCAAGCGTAATGGCAGCGATATAACCAACTGCCGCAAAAGCCAAGCCCGATAACACCGTAATAAGTGTTGCATCTTTTAATAAGCCGGTCAGCTTATTAGGGTTTAAGCTTAGACCTAATAAGAATAACAAGAACATGATGCCAATGTCGGAAACTTGTTGTATAAATTCTTGATCTTTGACTAGTCCTAGACCATAAGGACCAAGTACAGCGCCTAATGCAATGTAAGCCACTAGTAATGTCTGTCTGGCATACATCGCTAAGGTGGCAAAGATGGCAGCACCGGTGAAGATGACAAAAATTATAAAAGTAATTTCTTCTGTATGATTCATTGAGAGTTGGTTTTAATGAGTTCTAACCAATGCCTAACCTTGGTACTCGTCCCTTGTTGTATATGTAATAAGCAACCGATATTAGCGGTTGCAATAACATCCGGATTGCTTTTTTGTATAGCTTGTATTTTATTATTTCTAAGTTGCAGCGCAAGATCGCTCTGTAAGATTGAATAAGACCCCGCAGAGCCACAACATATATGTTTGTCGTTAAAGTCTACTATCTCATAACCTGCATTGGTTAATATATTTTCAACAATACCATTTAGTCTTTGGCCATGTTGCAAAGTGCAGGGCGGATGAAACAAGATTTTGCTTGTTTTGCTTTCGGTTTTATTGAATTTATATTTTGCTAGATACTCACTTGCATCAAATGTCATTTGAGAGATTTGATGAGCTTTTTCTGAATACTCATTGTCATCTTGCAGCAGACGAGCATAATCTTTAATAGTGATACCGCATCCACTTGCCGTCATTACAATAGCGCTTGCGCCTGATTCGATATGTGGCCACCAAAGGTCAATATTGCGTTTCATTATCTCAAGACTTTTATCCGTCATTCCATTGTGATGATGAATAGCACCACAACACTGAACATGTTTTTCAGTAATCGATTGAATGTTTAAATCCATTAGGAGTTGACGTAGTATTTGATTGATTTCAGGATTGCTAACTGACTGTACACAACCTTCGAGCAAGATGACTTTATCTTCAATGTTGAAGTTTGAAGGTTTAGGTGTGAATGAATACGTGCTTTTTGAGCTTGGTATCAAGCCCGAGAGTTGTCCAATAAAATAGAATGGACGTAAACGTTTCGGGTAAGCAAATAGATTACAGATAAGCCAACGTTTAAAATTATCAATAAAGCTTGAAAGTTTAAGTTTGTCTAAATGATGGCGTCCTATCTCTACCAATTCGCCAAATTTAACTCCAGAGGGACAGGTCGTTTCACAACTTAGGCAAGTTAAGCATCGGTCTAGATGGGTCGCAGTCGCTTTTGTTGTTTTATTGTTCTCCAACATCTCTTTAATCAAATAGATTCTGCCACGCGGTCCATCAAGTTCATCGCCAGTAAGTATAAAAGTAGGGCAAGTAGCATTACAAAACCCACAGTGTACACATTTACGCAGAATCTCATCTGCGCGTTGTCCATAATTGGTTTTTAATAAGTCTGAAGATAAATTGGTTTGCATGCTATAACCACGAGTATAGGCGCCCAGGATTGAGTATATTCTCAGGGTCAAATGCCGTTTTGAGATTGCTATGGAGTTTTTTTAGAGCTCCTGTTGGTTGAGTGAAGCAATCATTAGGTTTAGATGTGCTTTTAAATAAGGTGGCATTTCCTCTGACAGATTTTGTTGCCGCTATCAATTTCTCGTTGCCATCATTTGTAGAATACCAACGCAATCCTCCATTCCATTCCATCACATAATCGCCTTCAACTGCTAAGTCTGGGCTATTAACTGGCACATTACATTTCCATAAATTTAAATCAGAGTTAAAAAACTCTCTTTGATGTTCTTTGACAGACACCCAAAAATTTTGGCTGTCTTGTAATTCATTTCCTCCAATTATTTGTTTTATTTTTTTGATGGTTTTTTCAATACCTGCAGCTCGAATATATAAAATATTATTTTCGAAATACGTGGCTGTGATAGGAAAATCTGTTTGCATATATTGATGCATAATATTTAATGCTTGTTCAGGTTTGTATTCAAGCATTAGAGTAAGTTCTGATTCAGGTTGTGGGATGAGCTTCAATGAAACCTGTGTGATGATACCCAGAGTACCCATTGCTCCACACATAGCGCGTGAGACATCATAGCCGGCGACATTTTTCATGACTTGTCCACCGAACTTTAGATACTCACCTTTGCCGTTAATAATGTGTGTGCCTAATACGCAATCTCGTATTGAGCTGGCATAGGGTCTTCTAGGACCAGAAAAACCGCAAGCAACAGTTCCACCAAGTGTTGCATCATCTCCAAAGGAGGGTGGTTCAAAAGGAAATATTTGGTTATGCTCTGCTAGCATTGCTTCTATTTCTCTTAGCGGTGTTCCACATCTTGCTGTTACATATAGCTCTGAAGGTTCATAGTCAATGACGCCAGTATGTTGTTTGACGCTGAGTATGTCTGCGCTAATTGAATTACCATAAAAAGACTTGCTGTCACCTCCTTGAATCAATAACGGTTGCTTGCTGTTAAGAGCTTGTTTGATTGTATCGATAAGCTCTGGCACCTGTTCATTGTCTGACATAATTAGAAGCGTGGCAATTCAGGATGTGGCAGTTTTCCATGATGCACATGCATTGCACCAAATTCTGCACAACGCTGTAATGTCGGGATTGCCTTACCGGGATTAAGAAGTCGGGCAGGGTCAAAGGCTAATTTTAAATTTTCAAATTGTGTTAATTCATTTGATTCAAATTGTACGCACATTTGATTAAGTTTTTCGATGCCAACTCCATGTTCACCAGTAATCGTGCCTCCGACACTGACACATAGCTCTAAAATCTTTCCACCCAGTTCTTCGGCTTTTGCTAACTCACCTTCATTATTTAAGTCATACATAATGAGTGGATGTAAGTTTCCATCGCCGGCATGAAATACATTTGCCACACCTAATCCAATTTCATTAGAGAATCTTGTTATCTCACTAAGAACAAACGCTAAATGTTTGCGTGGAATAGTGCCATCCATGCATAGATAATCATTGGTTAGTTGCCCGATGGCGGGGAAGGCTGCTTTTCGACCTTTCCAAAAAAGATCTTGCTGGGTTTTATCCTGCGCTCTACTTATCAAAGTTGCGTTGGCGAGCTGACATTCATATTTCACTCTATCAACTTCCCACTTAAGTGAATCTTCAAATCCATCTAATTCACAAAGTAATATGGCTTCAGCATCAAGTGGATAACCAGGATGACAAAAGTATTCGGTTGCGTGAATAATCGCTTTATCCATCATCTCTAGGCCCGCAGGAATCACACCATTCGCAATGATAGAGGCAACGGCATGTCCTGCGTCTTCTATACTATTAAAGGCTGCAAGAATAACTTCTTTATTGTGCGAGATAGGCAATAAGCGCACTTTTGCTTCTATAACGATACCAAGCATTCCCTCTGAACCATTCAACAAAGATAGAATGTCATAACCGAAATTCTCGTAACATTCACTGCCGGCAGTAATGATTTCGCCGTCATAGCTGACGTAGGTGATTTCTAATATATTGTGAACGGTCAGTCCGTACTTAAGGCAATGAACACCACCCGAATTTTCGGCGATATTTCCACCAATCGTGCATGCAATTTGGGAGGAAGGATCTGGCGCATAATATAGGCCGTATTCTTCAGCAGCTTCAGATATGGCTAAATTTGTCACGCCAGGCCCGACACGCGCAAATTGCAGGTCAGGATTAATTTCGTGGATTTTATTGAGCTTAGATAAATTAAGTAAGATGCCATTATTAATTGGATGAGCGCCACCGGATAAACCTGTTCCTGCACCACGCGTGACGATAGGGATGTTTTCTTGATGACAACGTTTAATAATCTTGATGACTTGCTCTAGGGTTTCAGGTAACAATACTGCCAAAGGTAAAGATTTGTACGCAGTATAAGCATCACATTCGTACGGACGTAATTTTTCTTCGACGGCGAGAATATGCGCTTCGGCTAAACAGTCATAGAATAAAGTAGGAATATCTTTTCGAGTATGCATACCCTTGTGAGAATACATTAAATATGAGTTGGATGCTGATATGTTAATTTTTGATTGGTCATGATTTTAGTCTGGATTGCTCTTGGAGGAGGGTTGGGATCAGTACTGCGATATCTTGCCTCTACTTATGTTGATCAATTGCACAACTATTCTTTCCCTATGGGGATTTTGATCGTCAATATTATTGGATCATTTGCAATGGGTTTTCTCGCCTGGGTTATCGCGAGTAACTTGTCTATGGGAGAAGAACATCGAGCTGCGATACTGGTAGGCTTTTTAGGCGGGTTTACTACTTTTGCCAGTTTTTCACATGATACCTTGCACCATTTTATCCAAGGTGAATATTTAACAGTTTTACTCAACGTTGTGTTAAGTGTAGTTCTCTGTATTATTGCCGCCGGTGCTGGGCTAATTCTAGCTAAATCAATATACACTTAAGTCTTTAACTTATGCTTGATCCTAAAATTTTACGTACTGATATCGAAGCGGTTGCAGACAAATTGCAACGTAAATCCTATGACTTAGATATTGCTAGATTTTCAACTCTTGAAGATCAACGCAAGTCTTTGCAAGTAAAAACGCAAGAACTGCAAAGTGTTCGCAATCAACGTTCAAAAGAAATTGGTGCTGCAAAAAGTCGTGGTGAAGATATAACGTCTATTAAAACCGAAATGGAGGAATTGTCAAAGAGACTTAAAGATAATGAGCAGCAATTACAAAGTTTACAAGCAGAATTACAAACATGGATGGCAGAGATGCCAAACATACCGGACGATACTGTCCCAGCAGGAAAAGATGAAGAAGATAATCAAATTATCAGAAAGTGGGGAGAGCCGACTCAATTAGGTTTTGAGCCAAAAGATCATGTCGATATCGGTGAAGGCCTAAATCAAATTGATTTTGAGGCTGCGACAAAAATTACTGGTTCACGTTTTACAGTCATGAGTAGCGATATTGCAAGATTACATCGTGCATTAATTCAATTCATGCTGGATATACACACACGTCAGCATGGCTATACAGAAGTTTATGTACCGTATATCGTCAATAATGACAGTCTTTATGGAACCGGACAGTTACCTAAGTTTAAAGAAGATTTGTTCCAGCTTAATAGCGATAATGAACTTTATTTAATCCCCACTGCAGAAGTACCTGTTACCAACATATGGCGTGACAAGATCGCAAACGTAGATCAATTACCCATTAAGTTTGTTTCTCATACACCCTGTTTTCGTTCTGAGGCAGGTTCTTACGGTAAAGATACGCGAGGATTAATTCGTCAACATCAATTTGAAAAAGTTGAATTGGTACAACTGGTACATCCAGATGATTCATGGCAAACCTTAGAAGAGTTAACTGGTCATGCAGAAGCCGTTTTGCAAACTTTAAAGCTCCCATATCAAGTCGTTAATTTATGCGGTGGAGATTTAGGTTTTTCTTCGGCTAAGACTTATGATTTGGAAGTCTGGCTACCGGGACAAAATACTTATCGTGAAATTTCTTCTTGCAGTAACTTTTTAGATTTTCAGGCTAGAAGAGCAAAAGCCCGCTGGAGAGAGAGCGAAGGTAAACCGCAACTATTACACACCCTAAATGGTTCGGGTTTGGCCATCGGTAGAACACTCGTTGCAATATTAGAAAACTATCAGAACGAAGATGGCAGTGTTCAAGTACCTAAAGCACTAATCCATTATATGAATGGTTTGGAAGTTATAAAGCCCTTGAAATAAAAAAAGCCTGCGCGGGTTGGGGCACGCAGGCTTTGAACTCGTACTATCGCACGAGTTTTGGGGACTCGGTACATGTCAATCATTGACAAATTGTGGGCAGAGATTAAAACAATTAATTGCTCATAAGACAATAGTCTAATTGTAACAAAATGGTAAAAAAATCTCATTTTATCATATGCTTACAAATGATAATGATTATCATAATAGCTAATTTTATTAGCTTTAATGCGTTAACATCTTGATATAAAAAATAATTTAGTTATGCCATATGTTAAAAATTGCTGAGTTAAAAAACCATTTCCCTAAAAAGGGAACAGTTGAATGGATTGGTGTGCGGTCACGAAGAGATCACGCGCTAACCGTGATTAATACTGTGCTGGCTATCCAAGACCATGGATTAGAAGGCGATAGATCATCCAAAAGCTGTGGTGGAAGAAGACAAGTCACACTATTTCAGGCGGAATATCTATCAGTTCTGAACTTGCTAAATAGTGGCTCAACTATCTCTTATGAAGCATTGCGAAGAAATATAGTCGTTTCTGGAATTAATCTTAATGCTTTAATTAACCAGACGATAAATATCGGCCAATCTATTTTTGAAATTACAGGCTTTTGCCATCCTTGTAGTAAAATGGAAAAGCTTTTTGGTGAAGGTGCTTATAACGTACTGAGAGGTCATGGAGGACTTACTGCAAAAATTATCAAAAGTGGTGAAATTGCAGTGGGGAATAATGTCGAAGTACTGCTAGCTAATTAAGGTTTTCTTAGTAGTTTCCAGGCTAACCAACTCCAGGCAAAGATAAACAAAACACCACCAATGGGTGTAATGGCGCCTAGCCACTTAATTCCTGTAACACTGAGTAAATATAAACTTCCGCAAAATAATATTATGCCCACAAGCATTGACCATACGGCAGGCACAAAATTTTTATCAGCATAAATTTTAGTAAGCAATCCAACTAAGATGAGTCCAATGGCTTGCCAGAAATGAAAATCCACTGCTGTGTTAAAAACCGTTAGGCTGTAAGCATCTAATTGTTGTTTTAATCCATGCGCAGCAAATGCTCCCAAAATAATTGCTAGTGCAGCATTGAAACTACCAATAGAAATAATTACATTAGCTTTCATCATATTTAATAAAAAATCTAAAGGTTAATTATAATGCCCTCATTCGATGTTGTCTCGGAAGTTGATGCACATGAATTAAGTAATGCGATTGATCAGGCGAATCGTGAAATTGGTAATCGTTTTGACTTTAAAGGCAGTGATGCCAAAGTAACTCTCAAAGAATCAGTAGTTTCTTTGGAAGCACAAGTCGAATTTCAGATAAAGCAGATCTATGACATCGTGACTCAGAAAATGGCAAAGCGTGGTATCGATCTGGCGTGTGTTGAAAAAGGTAAACTCAGTGAAGGTAACAACAGAGCCACGCAGGACATAATAATCAATCAAGGCATCAGTACAGATATAGGCAAGAAAATATCAAAAGCAATTAAAGAGAGTAAATTAAAAGTACAGGCGCAAATTCAAGGTGAAAAAGTGCGTGTGACGGGTAAGAAGAGAGATGATCTGCAAAGCGTTATGCAGTTTTTAAAAGAGATGAGTTTAGGGGTGCCGATTCAGTTTAATAATTTTAGGGACTAAACATTTACTGGCTAACTAACCATGCTAATAAAGCAATAAACCCAACCACACCAAGTAACGGAACAACTGCTGCTTGCCAATCACCCTTTTCAGCCTTAGGGCTATTTTGCATCATGTGTTTGGCGCGAGGGAAAAGATATACTAGTAACAGCACAAGAAAGACAACTGAAAGAATTTTAAACCAGCTCGCATCCATAGCATTTTTCTCGTTTAAGTATTTGGAAAAAGGATAATAAAAAGCCCACTAAGTAGTGGGCTTTTTAGATTGAAACTTAGATAGCTATTTAATCGTCTCCACCAAAGATTCCTAGTATCTGTAACAGAGCCACAAAAATATTATAGATATTTAGGTAAAGTCCGATAGTTGCCATGATGTAGTTAGTTTCACCCCCATGAATGATTCGGCTTGTATCAAACAGAATCAGACCGCTCATGATCAAAATGATTGCACCAGATACTGCAAGTGAAAGCGCAGGGATCATAAAGAAGATGTTTGCAACTGCGGCCAAGATGACTAGGATTAAGCCAACCATCAAGAAGCCGCCCATGAAGCTAAAGTCTTTACGGGTTGTTAATACATAGCCTGACAATGCTAGGAAAATGACACCTGTTCCACCTAATGCGGTTGCAATGATTTCCGAGCCATTGGACAGTGCGAGGTAGCTATTAAGTATTGGTCCCAGGCCAAATCCTAATAGACCGGTTATTGCGAAGACAACACCTATACCAGCACTAGAATTGGCAGTTCTTGGTAATACTAACCAGATCAACGCAAGTGCTCCAAATGAGCAGGCTAATGAAATGCCTGGGCTGACAGAAACCATCATTGAAATGACAGCTGTTAAAGCGCTAAACAGTAGCGTCAGCGATAGCAGCATATATGTATTTCGTAGCACTTTATTGATGCTTACTGCTGAACTTGACGTTAATGAAGGGTTGTAATTTGCCATGTTTGTAAGTTTCCTTATTGGTTACAAATTTTGTTGCTTGTTAGTGTATTAAAATACGTAAAAAGTTGCCAATTTTTATCGAAAAATCAACGCTAAAAAGCCTGTAAATCACCTCGATTATTTCTTATTTTATACTCGCTAATTTCTGATTGATGACAAATTCGTCAAACAATTCGTCATTAGTTCATGCGGCTCATATATCAAGATTTCCAGCTCGTAATGAAATTACTGAATTTGAAGATTATGTGCTTCTTTGACTGTCGATCAAGTAGGGGAT
>JBCDBX010000035.1:0-18003 GCA_039182865.1 Pseudomonadota bacterium | reverse complement strand
CACTATTGAGTGTTTCTAACACATTATCAACACTAGTATCGAAATAAGTTATTTTTGCGAGCAAATCATCTCGGCCAATTAAATTTGATTTTTGCATCAATAAGCCAAGATCATAGTTCTCGGATTCTTCAGGCTGATATAGGTCACCGCATGTTCTAGTGATGGACTGCGGATCAACTGGAATTCCAGAAACACAGCGATTAAACACACCTATAGTATAGTACTCATCAAGTTTGGGAGGACGATATTGTTCCCAGTAGTTAGCAAATATTGTTAAGGGTGTATTTTGTATTCTGAAACTTGAACTAATGCTTGGAAGAAATATATCAAATGAGTCAGAAGCTTTCTGATTATTAGATTTGAGAAAATCGACCAAGCTATCCAAGGTGACTCGAGAATGATTATAATCCCAACGCATTCCTGGAGTGATAGTCAAATTTCCAAAATTAAATTCATTTAGAAAATAAACGCCATACTGTTGATAGATACCACTTGGCTGATCAAAAAAATCAATTGATCCTGTCGGTAGATCTCGTGATGTCTCTCTATCACTATACTCTCCATCAATGCCTAAAGTAAGAGTATTTGCAATACCGTTGAATTTGAACTGGCTGATATTTTTCATATCCAAAGCCCAAATGTCATACTTGAAATTCGTTACAGTCCCCACGGGATTCAATCCTTCCACAGTGACTTCATTAACATCTGTATCGGTAAATCCCAATGTTATACTAAAATCAATTAAATCACTTATTGGTTCATATAAGAATTTTGTCGCATAGGTTTTATCATCCGTATCACGGTCGACTACTCCAAAAATAGATGGTGTAACAGCTGTTGTATCAAAGTTCTCAAGGCCTTTTTGTTTGAAATTAATGTATGAAAACCCCAATGTCATATCATCATTCAAATAATATTCGACCTTTCCTAGAAGACTATCTGGGTTAGTTTCAGACAACGGAAGCCTATCACCTGAATCATCACTGACTCGACCTGTCAATTTATAATCATTTGATCTTCTGTCTGTATAGTTAAACAAAAGATGCAACTTTTCAAAAGGAGCCGCAAATAGAGTTAGCGAGCGTAAATCTTCATCATTATTAAATCGATGTCCATACTTAGTACTGGCGCCATATTTCTCTCCTGGCTTTAAAAAATCTGAAGCATCCTTAGTTTCCATTTCAACGACACCTCCTAGTGCACCACTGCCTGATGCAGTAGTAGCAGCACCTCTTGATACTTCAACACTTTTAAGTAGCTCAGGTTCAATAAAAGTACCACCAAATCGATATTTCTCGTAATCTTTAATTGCACCATCGAGCTTATAGATTATGTCTTCATTATCTCCAAAGCCACGAATATTTAGGTTGTAGCCATTATTTCTGGGTCCGCCACTCGTGGAAACACCAGGAATATCCTCGATGACCTCAAAAATATTATCCGGCTGACGCGTTTCTATTTCTTCACGATTAAATGTAGTGCTACTTCGTGTTGGATTGATTTCAACCGGTGGATCTAGTAGCGAGGTTTCAACTTCTATTTCTTCCATGACTAGTGAATCATCATCTTCATCACTAGACTCATTAGCCCATAGTTGATGGTGAGCCAGCAAACTAATGCTTATCAATAACGATAAGCATATTTTTGAAACAGAATTCATATTTATTATTCGATTAGGAAATCGAGCACAACTAATTACAATAATGTAGATACAGCTATCATCTTCAAATTAGTTTCGGGAATTTGTCCATCCAATGATAGTTAATAAAAGTCCAGCAAGGACTAAAAATGGAATCGGTATTGGCACACTTACCGAGTTAGGTCCTGGCGCTGTGCTGATAGGTCCAATATCAACTGAGAAGGCATCAAAACTGAGTGACGTATCACTTGCCAACATCTCAAAGTTATAATTGCTTTGAGCATTAGGAAGATTCCATACAAATAAAATCTCCTCATTAGTGCTTGGCTGCTCACCGACTCCACCCGGAGGTGTAAACGTTCCTTCATCACTTCTTAATACTGTTATTTGATCTGCTTCATTTCCTTCAAGTCGAAGAAAGTCATAAACGGTCCCTAGTGTCGCCATTTGTGCAACAACTTGGACTGGGCCGGAAGTTGGGCCATTGCTATCACCTGTAATAGTGATCGCGATTCTGTTTATTTCAACAAGATTATATATATTCCCTGAACCAGTGAATTGCGCTGTTTCCCCGAGAGAAATATCTCTTACACGAGCAAGCGTTACGTTATCAATGCCTACGTCAGGTGTCTCGTCTACAGGTGGAAAAAATTGCGACCCAGAGAAAATTTCCCACTGCGCATAGAGCGTACCCAAATCACCGCGTGTCCAGCCACCCCATCCATTTGAATTTGCATCGGGTGCTTCAAATACTGTTGCTGTCGCATTTACGACTGGGAACAATAAATATGATATTAAAATTGAAGTTAGTAATATTTTTTTTTGGTTAAACATGTTCACCCCAAAATTGAGCAACTTCCTCAACCTCAGTAGTAACCATCAACTAGTCTTTATTAATTAAGACTTAGTTACTCTCTCCACTGTAGTCGAATAAGATTATGTAAGATTGTGCGACCAAAAGAATTATTCCATTAATGCGAATCATTATCAATCTTATTGGGATTATCCTGATTTATATTGTGCTTATATAAATTCGCAATAAACATTGATAAATCAGTAATATATTTGATTAAAAGGGATTACTCTTCTCTTAATATCAATTAGGAGATAGATAGCATCAATACAAAAAATTTTAGGATAAAACACTAACGACATCACTCAATTACCTAAAAATAATTAGGTTATTTTTATCATCTCCAAATAAAGATATATTTTTCTATTAAAAATTAAATTTCTTGTATCCCACCTTTAGTTAGCTGTGCAGGATCGAGTAACTTTTTAAGCTCTTCTTCGGAGAGGTCTGTCAATTGCAACGCAGATTCGATGACGGTTAAACCTTCTGCATAGGCTTTCTTAGCGACGGCCGCCCCCTTTTCATAACCTATGACACTATTTAATGCAGTGACTAAAATTGGGTTGCGACTTAATGCATCTGTTAGCGCATCTTCATTCACAGTGAATCCTGCAATCGCCTTATCAGCTAATAATGTTGCCGTGTTAGCCAATAACGAAATACTTTGCACCAAGTTGTAAGCAATAACAGGCAACATCACATTAAGTTGGAAATTCCCTGCCTGACCACCAATCGTGATTGTTGCATCATTTCCAATAACTTGCGCACATACCATCGCCGTTGCTTCAGGAATCACTGGATTGACTTTGCCCGGCATAATACTGCTGCCAGGTTGTAGGGCTGTTAATGCAATTTCACCCAAACCAGCTAATGGACCTGAATTCATCCAACGTAAATCATTAGCAATCTTCATCATGCTCACTGCAACGGTTTTTAGCTGACCACTCATTTCAACCGCCGCATCTTGCGCGCTTAAACCTTCGAACTTATCCGGCTTTGAAGTAAATGGAATTTTTGTAAGACCAGATAAATGCTTGGCAAATATATCTGCAAAATCTGGATGTGCATTGATACCTGTTCCTACGGCGGTACCACCTTGCGCTAATTCATGTAGATGTTTCAATGCACTTTCTACTCTCGCATGACCATTCTCAATTTGTGTCGCCCATGCATTTAATTCCTGCCCTAAAGTTACCGGCATGGCATCCATTAAATGGGTGCGACCTGTTTTGACGTATTTATCAACTACCGAGGCTTTATTCCTAAGAGTTGTTGATAAATGTTTTAAAGCTGGCAATAAATCTTCATGTATCGCTAAACATGCACTCACATGAATAGCGGTGGGAATAACATCATTCGAACTCTGCCCCATATTAACGTGATCATTAGGATGAACTTCAACTTTGCTATCACGTGCCGCTACATGAGATATCACTTCATTAGTATTCATATTGCTACTCGTGCCAGAGCCCGTCTGAAAAATATCAACCGGAAAATGATCATCAAATTCACCTTCAGACACTCGTCCAGCCGCATCTAAAATTGCTTTGGAAATTGTTTGATCGAGTAAACCAAGCTCCTGGTTCGTCATCGCACAAGAAGACTTGATCAATCCCAAGGCTTTGATAAATTCGCGCGGAACAGTCAATCCACTGATAGGGAAATTATCAACTGCCCGCTGAGTTTGGGCGCCATATAGAGCATCCGCTGGAACTTGTAGTTCGCCCATACTATCTTTTTCAATTCTGAAATCTTCATTGCTCATTATTATGTACTCATTATTAATATGTATTGTCGTAAGGCCAAAAAATTAGGTGCTGTAGTATAATAGTTTGTCTAGCAAACTTCGAAACAAAATCATGGAACTCAACAATTTAAGTGCAATTTCTCCTATCGATGGACGTTATGGTAAGGCTACGGTCAAATTACGTGAGATTTTCAGCGAATATGGATTAATTCATAGCCGCGCAATTGTTGAAGTTACTTGGCTGATCAAGCTTGCAGAAAATATTGAACTTTCTGATATCCCGTCATTATCAGAGGCTGGTCGAAAAAAACTCAATCAGATTATCGATAATTTTGATATGACCTCAGCTCAACGCGTAAAAGATATTGAGTCAACCACTAATCATGATGTTAAAGCGGTGGAATATTGGCTTAAGGAATCAGTTGAAGGTGATGCTGATCTTGAAAGTTTGGCAGAATTTTTTCACTTTGCTTGTACTTCAGAAGATATCAATAATCTTTCATATGCTTTGATGCTCAATAAAGGTCGTGATGTCGTGATCGAACAACAGCAAAACGTCATTGATCAATTACGTATTTATGCACACGAATGGTCTCAAGCTCCGATGTTATGTCGCACTCACGGACAACCCGCAACCCCTTCTACTATGGGAAAAGAATTCGCTAATGTCGTGCATCGTTTAGATAGACAGCTTTCTCAACTAAAAGCAGTCAGCATGCTTGGCAAAATCAATGGAGCCGTGGGTAATTTTAATGCACACCTTTCTGCTTATCCTCAAGCATCCTGGGAAGAAATTTCTAAAGATACAATTGAGACATTAGGCTTAACCTACAATCCTTATACCACTCAAATTGAACCTCACGATTACATTGCCGAGTTATGTCATGCACTTCAACGCTCCAATATAATTTGCATCGATCTAGCACGTGATATCTGGGCGTATATTTCGATTGGTTACTTCAAACAGAAAGTGGTTGCGAATGAAGTTGGTTCTTCTACCATGCCACATAAGGTGAATCCGATTGATTTTGAAAATGCTGAAGGCAACTTTGGTATTGCAAATGCAATGTTTAATCATTTTGCAGACAAACTTCCTATTTCGAGGTGGCAAAGAGATTTGTCGGACTCAACCGTTTTACGAAATTTAGGAAGTGCATTTGGATATACCTTAATTGCATTAAACGCGTTAATGCGTGGTCTCAATAAAATCGAACTAGACGAAGCACGCTTACTGGAAGATCTCGATAAAAATTGGGAAGTGCTAGCAGAGCCCATTCAAACAGTTATGCGTCGCTACAATATCGACAAACCCTATGAGAAATTAAAAGAGCTCACGCGTGGCAAAAAGATTACTCAGGAAAAGTTAGTAGAATTTATTGATAAGCTCGACATTCCAGAAGATGCAAAACAGGAATTAAGACAATTAACGCCTGCGACTTATATTGGAAACGCAGTTAATAAGGCTAAAGACATTTAGCACTCATAAAGATCCAATAAATTAAGTCTTATATGTTGCAAGACTAGACAAAAATTATCGAACAAGCGGAGTTGTTATATAGTCAATGAGTATTGTGAGATATAAGTCTAATTAAGCTGGTCTTCCGTGATTGCAAGCACATCCGGCTCTCTCTTATACATCGAGTCGTAGCTCACATTAGGAATTTTAAAAACCCATCCAGATGTTTTACTTTGTAGATCAGCGACAAACTGTTTTGTAGTTTCATCAATTTCAATACCAGATTCTGGATTCGCTTGTTTAACGTCGATTGACATAAAGTGATCTTTATCCACTGCATAAGCTGTTAGCTTAATATCAGCACCTTGCTTTAATTGATAATCGACCACCATGGTAGGTTCCGCATCCAAAAAGTTTTCGGCCTTAACGACATCAAGCAATTGAAATGAGGATAATGCATTAGTGACTTGGTGAAGTTCGGCATCAATGACTTGCGAGTTAGGATCAGAAAGGTTTGCAACCACAAATGTATCTTCTTCTGGATTGCTATTTTTAATGATTAATTCTGAATTATCCGGCATAGTAATTGTGACTACGGCAACCTCATTTGGCTCTACACTGAATAAATCCTTACGTACCCAAAAGGCTGTATCATGTTTAACGTCAATTTTTTTATCAACCAGCCAACTAGTATCACTTTCCACCAATCTGACATAGCGGTTCTTATTTAACTGTGGTCCTGGATTACCAACGATTAATGCATTCGACCGGTTGCCATAGTCTACTTCGACCAACATACCTTGAGCTTCCGGCTGATCAATGTTTTCAACACCCAGTTTATTATATAAAGTTGGATTAGAGGTTTTCTCTTCTATGATATTGGCTTGAGCAAGCGCTAGTGCAATAGTCCGTACTTTTGATACATCTGCAGGATAATCATTTCGCTCCGCGACTACCCAACCACCATCATTCGCTTTCAGTGTTGCCACGACTTCATTCCCTGCTTTAGTCACTTTAATAACTGAAATATCATTCACTGCATCTAGCAGGCCAGGCACTATTGGAGACCCAATACTATCAGACGTATTAATACTTGTGTTAGATGATGACAGATAATAAAAGCCGGCACCTATTAGCAATACAACGATTAAACCAATGAATGTTTTTGTATTCATTTCTTTATGTGTGGTGTTGTGAACGCCTCTTCATGCGAATGGCAGAAATTATCAGCGCTAATATAGTGATCACAATTGGCACCAGTCCAATGTTGATTGCTTTTAGCCAAGCACCGAGTTGTTGAATATTCTTATCCAGCTCATGGCGCACTTTACGTAATTGTTTGCGCACTTCCAGTTTCTCTTCCTGGAATTGTGCTATCTCACGCGTTTGCTCATCACTGAGTATCAAAGTATTTTCGTCCCCACGTTGCGCTTGCAATTGCGCAAGTTTCTGTTCTGTGAGGCGTAATTTATTTTGTAAATTCTGTTCTTCCACACGGAATTTATCATCGGCTTCCCTGCGAAGTTCTTCGACCCGCGTAAATGGCTTCGTTGCGGTGGCGCGGCCACGCACACTAATTAAGTCTGAACTACCTAATAAGTTATCGACAACATTTATGGCAAAGTCACCATTCGATGCCCAAGGATTAACAATTTCCTCACCGAGGAATTCTTGCACTTGAACCCACATACGGTCAGACAACATATCAACATCAGTCACGACAATAATATTGACTGGTTTTTCTGCCTTACTGATATGGGTGCCTTCTTGACCTTCGATTGCTTGCGCAAAAGCAGAATCAGGTTGCAATTGAAAACGACCTGCTAAAGCGTATTCCGTACCTGTTGGTTGAAACTCCTGAGCTAAAGCTGAAAGTTTCGGTAAAAATCTAAATTTAGATGTTTCATAAAGCATAGCTTCATTACTACTATGAATGAGGGTTTCAAATTCTATGTCAGCATCAGGTTTTGCTTTAACGGTGCCAGCAATACCCATAGTGATGACATCAATGCCTGACATAATTACATCATCTTTTTCAAAAGCATCCGCATCCAAACCTAATAAGGCATAATGCCGAACTTCTCTGCCATCTTCTTCTACAGTTAATGCATAGCGGCGATCACCCACAACAAAACCTGGCGAATAATCAATTCCCCACTTATCCAATAAAGTTAAATTTGAACTACGTGCACCTTCAGGCTCTAGTGGAGAATTTGGATCCATGACAGGAACAAAGGCTTCCGCATATGGATCGACATAGACAATTAAATTACCGCCTTTCATCACATATTGATCAATTGCATATAGTGTCTCTTCGCTAAGATCTTTTGGAAATACGACCATCAATAACTCAATATCTTCATCAAATTCTTTAGCAGCAATATCAATATTGCGCACTTCATAGAGCTGCTGAAGCTGACTAATCACAATCCATGGATCACGCACACGCTGAGTTTCGACATCGAAAGATGAAAACATGGGAATGCGAGACAGCACACCTACCACAGGTTTTCTGAGATTAGATAAGGTGTAAATCAGTTTAGTAATGTCGTACTCGAGAAATTGCTCTTTCTCAGGCTGAAAAAATGGAATGATCTCTGATTCACCTACAGAATTACTTGCAGCCAAACCAAAATACAAAGTATCTCCACCGGGTCCTATGGGTACACCCTGTAATCCATACTCATTCGCTTTGTCTTCTTCTTCAGAATAAGCAACTGGGTCAATAACATGTAATGTTATCCTTCCTTTAGAAAGCTGCGCGTATTCTTGCAGTAGTTCTCTGACACGGTTGGCATAAGTTCTGATTTGAGGAATGTCTTTACTTGCCTGATCCGAGAAGAAATAGTTAAAAGTGATCGGTTCTTGTATTGATTCAACAATATTTAAGGTGCCATCAGATAAGGTGTAGAGTTGATTCTGAGTAAGGTCAATACGCATTCCCTTGAACAGATTACCACTGACCATATTCACTACCACAAATAGAATGGCAAGAATTAACAAGCCAGAATAACTGATTGTTTTACTCATTTTTTTGTCAGACGCACTCACGATTAATTACCTTTCTTCATCTCAATCACCACGGCATTGGCATACAACCAAAAACCGATCAGAGTGACAAAATAAATAACATCACGTATATCTATCACACCTTTACTTAATGCAGTGTAATGTGTCAGGAAACTTAACGAGGATATTGCATCAACAACAGACTGCGGGGCCCAGCCTCTAAAAAAATCTAATACAATAGAAAAGCCACTTAATAAAAATGCAAAACAAATCACGACACTCACAATGAAAGCGATAACTTGATTTTTAGTTGTTGCAGATATACACGCACCAATCGCTAAAAAGCCGCCTGCCATAAGTAAACTACCGATATATGCAGTAAAAATAACACCATTATCAGGATCACCTAAATAATTCACTGTGATCCAAATCGGAAATGTTAGGAATAAAGCAATTCCCGCAAACAACCAGGCAGCGAGGAATTTCCCTATCACCGCCTCTAACATGGTTATCGGCAACGTTAATAATAATTCTATCGTGCCAGACTTACGCTCTTCTGCCCACAAACGCATAGAGATGGCAGGTATCAAAAACAAATATAGCCATGGATGAAAACCAAAAAATGGTACGAGATCGGCCTGCCCTCTTTCATAAAAGTTACCCATATGAAAAGTTAAGGCCGCACTTAATACTAAAAAGATAACAATGAATACATATGCAACAGGTGTCGCAAAATAACTTTCTAATTCACGCTTGAATATGATGCCGACGTTGCGCATATTCATGACAAATTCTCCGCTGAAGTAATATCTCTAAATACATCATCCATACGTCCAGTAGGAGATCGTGAAAGCAGTTCTTTTGGTGTCTCGTCTGCGACTATTTTTCCATTAGCAATAATAATAGCACGCGAACAAACAGCATCGACTTCTTCAAGAATATGCGTAGAGATAACAACAATCTTATCTTTTGACATACTTTTAATCAGTTGTCGCACTTCAAATTTTTGATTGGGATCTAGGCCATCAGTAGGTTCATCTAATACCAGGACTTGTGGATCATGCAAAATGGCTTGTGATAATCCTACTCTTCTCTTAAAACCTTTTGATAATGTATCAATCGGGCGATAGATGACTTTTTGCAAGTGCAGCTGTTCAATAACTGTTTCAATGCGTTGTTTTCGTTGCTCACCTTTTAGGTTGCGCACATCTGCAATAAATTGAAGAAACTGATACGGTGTCATTTCTCCGTAGCATGGGGCACCTTCTGGTAGATAACCTATTTTTTCTTTCGCTTCACGTGCATCGCCCACCACCGGAAAACTACATACTTTAATACTGCCGGAAGTCGGCGCCAAAAAACCAGTCACCATCTTCATGGTGGTTGATTTACCTGCCCCATTAGGTCCAAGAAAACCGAGCACTTCACCCGAACCCACCGTAAATGAAATGTTGTCTACAGCAGTTAGATGTCCAAATCTTTTAACTAAATTTTCTATTTCTATCATTTATATTGTCACAAAAGTGAAAAACGCTAATCTACTTGCCAGCTTGAGGGCTTTTTAAGCAGGCGGTTTTGTACCAAACCGACTAGCTATTGGCAAGTCTGAGGGATTAAAAGTTCAGAAATATCATTTGGAACCAATATAAAGACAACTGCGTCGAACCTACATCACATTAAAGTACCGATCATAATGTGATAATTGCATTTTGAGCAATAAGTATACAATAAGCACGAATATACGCATATCCTCTAACTTTTAAGGATTAAGCAAAATCGATGGCACAGGATCAGTTTTTCAAAAACTTCATATTAGGCGTCACCCAAGGAGAGGTAGTCCTCGATAGTCGCGCGATGAATATAGCCGCCATTCATAAGCTTGCGAGCTCAGCGATCAATCGCTTAAATATCATCACTAGAACTTTAGACCATCAAGTATATGACCGCACCGAGATTATAGATGCCATTAGTGAATTTGCTCGTCGCAACCGTAATTCTTGCGTACAAATATTAATCTATGATTGCACAAACATAATTAAAGATGGTCATCGCTTAATTCATCTCGCTGAGAAGATCTCTTCCAAGATCACTGTACGAAAACTTCCTATTCATACTAAACCTTTCAATGAAAGTCTTTTAGTTGCAGATGGCAAAGGCTACATCCACAACACACAATCCGATCGCTATGAAGGCATTGTATCCTTTAATGACCCAACACGCTGTACGGAGCTCAATAAGATATTTACCGATATGTGGGATCATTCAGAAGTCGAACCTTATTTGCGTGCTGTTTCGAGATAACAAATGAGATATAGCATGAAAGCATTAACATTCCTGATCGTTTTACTGATGTGTTCGACAAATTTATATTCTGCCGGCTCTATTCATTATTATGATTTAACAAAACGACCTGCAGAAGAAGTTATTCCACTCATACAGCCCTTTTTAGAACCTCAAGAAGCAATTAGTGGAGACGGATACCAGTTATTTATTAAAGCCACAGCGACGCGTGCACAAGAAATTGAAGAACTGATTGCTAATATCGATAAGGCTGCTGATATCTTCAAGATTTCTGTCAGCAATGATCAAAATCTTTTCCGCGCCCGTGATTCAATAAGTGGTTCCGCTAAAATCGAAAGCGGTGATACTACTATTCAGGTTGGTAAGCCTAGAGATAAAGATTCATCGGTAAGTATACAAGCGGACTCAACCACGAGGAATAACCAGAATAGCCAAACTCAATTCGTACAAGTTCAAGAAGGTAAACCTGCTTTCATCTCGACGTCAACTTTACGTATCATTCCTATTCATTCTTATATAGAAAAACCCAATGGCGACTATATCATTGAAGGTTATTATCCGACGGATCAAAATGGATTTTTTGCCATTGTGCGCAGCCCAGACAACAAAACGGCGAATGTCAGTTTGCAAAGTGTGGCGAGTAGTAATAGCGGTAGAAAGTCATATCATGGATACGGCCAACCACAAACTTATCTAAATACAACTTTACAAGTCCCCATAGGCAAATGGTTTGAGGTAGGTGGCATTGATCAAAGCTCTTCTAGTAGCTCTAGCGGAATTTTATCGAGAAGTAATAGCAATAAAGAGACAAGCAATAATATTTTTATGAAGGTAGATATAGTTAATTAGTCTAACCACTGTTTCTGTATTTTTTCTTTATGAATCGCAAACCATTGCAAAGCAATAATCGCGATTGCCGATTTAATCTCACCACTCTCAATCATGTTAAGCGCTTCACTTGCAGAAGTTTTAAATACTCTAATATCTTCGCCTTCCGCTTCTATACCTCCATTATTATCAAGTTCACCTATAGAGATTTTACCAATAAAAAGATCAACCCATTCAGAGAGGCCTCCTGGACTTGTATAAAAACCACCAATTTTAATTATTTCAGAGGGCACACACCCTATTTCTTCTTCAGCTTCGCGGTAGGCGACCTCTTCTATTGATTCATTCTCATCAATCAACCCAGCCACTATTTCTTTTATCCAGGGTTGCTCCTCTCGCAATGCACCCATCCTAAACTGTTCAACAAAAACTAACTCATCCGTCACAGGATCATAGGGCAATAAGGCAACAGCATCATTTCGTCCTACCAGTTCTCTATGCAGTTTGGGAGTAGTATCTCCGCTAAACTTTTCGTGAGTTATTTCATAAAGACCTACGGAAAAGTGTCCATCATAGACTTTTTTGTTTTTATGAACTTTCCATTGCATTGATTTTCCTTATAGATTTGATTCACTTTAAATTAATTTTGCAAAAAGAATTTTCCATCTCATAAGAGATAAAGATGAAACTACAATTATATTAACAATTGAGCTAACAGACGCGCATGTTAATGCACACACTGATTGAGTAATTTGATATACGTCAAAGTCATGAAAAGAACTCTTGTGAACACTTAGCAATATTTTCGAGTTGACCTAATTCCGTAACCAAACCAGCCTTTACTCGTACTTCTTCAGGCGCACCCGGAAAACCCCATAAAAAGACTCTAAACTCAACTGTACCCAAAGGTGAACACGTAGCTGAAAGCTTAAATTCTCCTTCAAGCGACTCCCAAGATTCTTCTTCTGCCCATGGTTTTTTATAAGAAGCCAACTTTTGCAACATTTCGTTAAGGTCTGCTGAATATGTATAAGCATAAACCTCTACTGTGGCGGACACATTACCTTTCAATTGAACTCTAAAATAATCCTCTTGTGGATTAGAAAAATACAGCTCCCTATCTGAGCTATTAGACTTAATAGAGAAAGAATTACTCATATCGCATGATGGCTTGTTAAAACCCCTCAGTATTCTTTTCTACCCAACGAGCACCTTCACTCAGCTGCTCCTTCTTCCAAAAAGGGGCTTTAGACTTGAGATCTTCCATGATCATACGATTTGCTTCATATGCTTCTTTACGATGCGATGACCATACAGCAACACATACAATAGGATCACCCGGAAAAATTTCACCAACTCGATGCGCAACAGCAATATCAATGAGTTGCCATTGATGCATAGCTTGTTGGACAATTTGCTCCAAATGTTTGTGCGTCATTTCAGGATAGTGCTCCAGCACCATCGATTGAACATCATCATGCTCATTAAAATCTCGCATAGTGCCAATAAAGACTGAGGTAGCACCAAAATTATGATGCAAATCGGGTGCATTATTCTGATACGACTTTGCCCATTCCCATGGATCAAATGGCTTTTCTAATATTTCTATAATCACAATATATAAAGTAATCAAAGTTGTGCGACAATACTGCCATAGTAATCTTTTCAATCAATATTCGGTACCATGAAAACTGTTTTACATGCACTTGATTCAGTTGAAGCAAATTTAATCAAAGGTTTACTTGAAAGCGAAGGCATCACAAGTGCAGTCCTTGGCGAATTCTTACAGGGTGGAATAGGTGAATTACCTGCCAGTGGCCTCATAAGAGTGGTAGTGGAAGAGTCAGATTATGAGAAAGCTCACAGCGTTATCGAAAGCTGGAAGCAAGCTAAATTCACCGCATAAAATTCAACATGATAGACAATAAAAGAGAATTTATTCAATTATCGATTGCTGTATTAACAGTGTCGGATACTCGTACGGAAGCAGATGATAAGTCTGGCAAGCTTTTAGTCACACGATTAGAACAGGCCGGTCATACCTTGCATGAAAAACAAATTGTCGCAGATGACATCTATCAAATTCGCGCTGTCGTTTCCAAATGGATCGCACAGGAACAGCCTCAAGTCATTCTAACTACAGGTGGTACTGGAGTCACTGGAAGAGATGGTACACCTGAAGCTGTGACACCCTTACTCGACAAAGAAATTGATGGCTTTGGCGAAATGTTTCGTGTGCTTTCATTTGAAAGTATTAGCACTTCAACTTTGCAATCACGTGCGACTGCGGGTGTTGCCAATGGCACTTATATATTCTGTTTACCCGGATCATCAGGCGCTTGCGCAGATGCTTGGGATAAACTTATTAATCAGCAACTGGATTATCGACACCGACCATGCAACTTAGTGGAGTTAATACCGCGATTACTTGAAAAGTAATAGCACGACTTATCGCATAACTTAATGATTACTTGCGAGCTTCATGATTACATCGAAATTGTCTGCACTTATCGATATCCAATAAAAATTAAGACGAAAACTGGCGCTTCATTTAAAGGAATTGCAATAGATAGCGCCCTTGATGAAAACTGAGCAGAATGCATTAAAATTCAAAATAATAATAAGAATAGCTTGGTGCACCTTGAGGAAATATCAGTGTTAGAAGTTTGTATCGATAATCCACACTTCAAATCGATATCTTTTCACGATTAGACCCCCTAAGCTTTTATTCGCATAAATCCTGCTAATTCAAAAAACTTAGCATTCAACTCATATTGTAAAGCTTCATCATAATTAAGTTCTTGCATGGCCATTTTCATACAATGTAGCCATTGATCACGTTCGTCACCACCAATGTTTAAATGCTTATGTCGTAGCTTTAGCCATTCAGGATTAACATATGGCTCGCCAAACAATTTCGGGCCGCCAAACCACTCACATAAATAGTTTTCTAAGCGTTTACGGGAGCGAGTTAGATCATCAGGATGCATTTCTAGAACAGTACGTGCAAAACCATCACGTTGCATCACATCATAAAAGCGATTAGCGAGTTTACTAACTTCGGTGTGTCCACCAATTCGATCGAATAGAGAACTATCCGCCAATGTACGACATCTCGACTTTTTGGATAGGCGCAGAATTTTCACTGCGAATCTCGGAGTAACGGTCTGTCCTTAGTTTCCATGTATTAGCGATAACTTCACTAATATATTCATCTGAAGCCTCTTCACGAATCAATCGGCGCAGATCAGTCCCATGTGAAGCGAATAAACAAGTATATAAACTTCCTTCCGCTGATAAACGCATTCGATTACAATCACGACAAAATGCTTCTGTGACGGAAGTGATAACACCAATCTCGCCTTCTCCATCTTGATAACGCCAACGCTTGGCTACTTCTCCACGATAATTTGAATTTACAGGCTCGATAGGTAACTCTGCTTGGATACGATTAATGATCTCTTTACCTGAGACAACTTGCCCCATATTCCAGCCATTGGTATTTCCAACATCCATAAATTCAATAAAGCGCAAGATATTGCCACTGCCTTTAAAATATTTCGCCATGGGTAGAATATCGCTTTCATTAACGCCTTTTTGTACCACCATATTGACTTTGATTTCTTTGAACCCGGCGGTGTGCGCGTTATCGATTCCATCCAATACTTTTTGAACAGATACTTCCCTGTCATTCATTTTCACAAATGTAGCTTGATCAATCGCATCAAGACTCACAGTAATTCGATTCAAGCCTGCCGTCTTTAACGCTTGAGCTTTTTCTAGTGTGAGTATTGATGCGTTGGTGGTAAGCGCAATATCATCAATGCCATCAATCGCATTAAGCTCTGCGACCAAAATATCAAGATTCTTTCGTAATAATGGCTCGCCACCAGTTAAACGTAATTTACGAACACCATGATCTGCAAATAATTTAGCTAATCTGGATATTTCCTCAAAAGACAATAAATCATCACGCGCCATGAATTGATATTTAGAATTGAAGACCTCTTTTGGCATACAATAGGTACATCTGAAATTACATCGATCCGTGACGGATATTCTCAGATCACGCATATTTCGATTTAATTGGTCTTTCAATTCAGTCATTATTTATTGATAAAACTTAGAATAAAACAATAATGTTCAGCACTGTTCAGCGTATCGGGTTTTTTGCCGGACCCATTGTCGCACTCCTCATATACTTTGCCTTACCCGACCAATATGTCGATACCCATAAAGCGTTAATCCCACTCACTTTTCCAGCAAAAACAACGATTTGTATGACAGTATGGATGGCGATTTGGTGGTTAACAGAAGCCATCGATATTAGCTCCACTGCACTACTTCCAGTTGCGATGTTTCCGCTTCTCCATATTGCAGATATCAAAGAAACAACCGTGCCCTATGCCTCACATTTTATTTTTCTATTTATTGGTGGCTTTTCAATCGCACTCGCCATGCAACGATGGAAACTTGATGTGCGACTGGCCAATACCGTTTTAACGATTGCCGGGAATAATCCCAAGCTCATCATTATGGGCTTCATGTTCTCGGCAGCCTTATTAAGTGCGTTTATTTCTAACACCGCCACAACCGCTGTAATGTTACCGATAGGTCTCAGCATTATTTTGTTATTTGCCAAGAATAATAAAGATGAATTTGAGAATGAAGATCAGCATAACTTCACACGTTGTTTGTTGTTATGCATCGCATACTCTGCTTCGATAGGCGGAACAATGACTTTAATAGGCACAGCTCCCAACTTATTCCTAGCCAGCTTTCTTGAAGAAGGAATGCCAAGCCAATATCAGCTCGAACTGAGTTTTATAGAGTGGGCAAGTTTCGCAGCCCCACTTGCTTTTATCTTTTTGCCAATTATTTATATCGTGCTAACAAAATTTATTTTTCCTTTTGACAACAATAAACTGAAACAACCTGAGAATATACTCGAGGGTCAAAAAGGAAAGATGGATCGTGGTCAGAAAATTACAATTATTGTTTTTCTACTAACGGTAGCACTTTGGGCATTGCGGCCTCTGATACAAGACATTTCTTTTGACTATGAATGGGAAACCATAAAGCCATTTAACTTACTGAGCGATTCAGGTATCGCGATGATAGCAGCCATGCTACTTTTTATAATACCGATCGATTTAAAGAAAAGAGTATTTGTCATGGATTGGAAAACAGCGACTCAATTACCGTGGGGTATATTCATTTTATTTGGCGGTGGATTAACTCTTGCAAAAGCGATCAAAGATAATGGTGTCGCTGAATTTTTCGCAGCACAAGCTTTACTACTGCCTGATTTACCTGGCATTGTTTACGTACTTATTGTTTCAACTAGTATTATTTTCCTTACCGAGCTTACCTCTAATACAGCAACAACCGCTACCTTAGTCCCAATCCTGGCCAGCATTGCGATTGGCTTAGGAATTCACCCTTATTTACTGATATTTCCGGCAACACTAGCTGCAAGCTTTGCTTTCATGATGCCAATAGCGACGCCACCTAATACCATTGTATTTGCTTCAGGTCATATATCTATCCCTGAAATGTGCAAGGCAGGCTTTTGGCTGAACGTTATAGGCGCTGGTTTAATTACAGTCTATACCTATATCGTGATTAAACCGGTGATAGGATTCTAAGCATGAGGATCACAGCTTTTATATTACTATATTTGTATTCAGCGTCATCCCATGCATGGTGGTTTAGCCACGATAATTATTGGGAGTGTTTGTTAGAAAATCTAGAGGGTATACAGAGTGATACCATCGCAAATGAAGTTATTGAGTCATGTCAAAGCGAATATATGTTTTATGAACGCACCTTTGTTGATAAAAAATATCCATGGTTTGGTGTCAAGACGGCAGACGAATGCGTCATCAAGTATGGCAAACATGTTAAGAGTGAAATTGCTGCTCGCTATATTCAGTCAGCCTGTTATAAACTTTATCCTGATGAATAAAAATCATATGGCAAATAGATACTTATCACTATTTCTTACCTGCATTGCGATAGCGCTTGGCTTATCCGCCTGTGGCGTGGGAAATGTTATCAATGAAATGAAAATAAAGACTTCTCCTGAGAGTCAAGCTGTAGAAGAAACAAGTGAATGTGATTTTAATGAATATCGTATTGCTAGGACTTTAGCTTATATTAACCGCGTG
>JBCDBX010000034.1:0-18092 GCA_039182865.1 Pseudomonadota bacterium | reverse complement strand
TTTATTTCAATTTCATTTTTATCTGGTGGTCGTCGTTCAGCTTGCTTGAATTGTAAATGCTCAAGTCCAGGACTATCTCCAGCAACCAAATTCACTGCATGATTATTTTGTTTGCACAATTCAGGCTTAAGTGCGTCTGGAGAGTGTTCAAGCTGAGGAAAGTAATAAAGACCGTTGCGTATTACCATTCCCTCATGTTTAGCACTTGAATGGCCTTGGCATTTAAGTGCGTCTTGCAGACTTTTTACCTGTTGTTCACTATCAATATCTGGATCTAGATCCATATAGTGTGCATTTAATTCAGGATGTTCCAAACGGATCACTTTTAAAAAGCCTAATAAAGCATTATGTACAGGAGTAGTTAGGCTACCTTCAGGTCCTGTTGCTCCAGACGTGATGATCGTAAAATTAATATCACAAAATGATAACTTGGTAAGATTTTGTATCAGTAACAAGAGTTGTTGTATCTCTTTTTCAATACCTGAATCTTTTGACTGTAAAGCGAGGAATAATATTTCGAACTTTTTGACATTTTTATCTTGATGTAATTGTTTAATGACATTTGCAAGGAGATTGATGTCATCCAATAAAGCATGTTGTTTGATTTGCTTCTTTAGCTGCTTAGTAAAATGCTTGGATGCATTGCCTATGGATAGATAGCGCGCAGGTTTAACAGGTTTGCGTTTTGAAATAATCAATGACTGACTTAAATCTTTTATATCTTTAGTTTGTTCTGGATATAATATTTCAGTATTTTCAAAGCCAGATTTTTGCAGATGACTTATCCATTGGTCTTCATTAAGCAAGGCATGTCCGTTGTCTACTCGGTCATCACAAAAGTTCCACCAGCCTTCTGTCAAGCCAAAGATAAGATCAAGAAATGCCAAGGATTCAGTCATTTCTAGTAAAATAAGTTGACCGCCAGGTGCTAGTAAACTTGAGCAATTGCTTAAAGAATCATGGATATTAGGCGTTGCATGAATTACATTCGAAGCAATAATCAAATCGAATGACTCTAATATTAAGTTTTGCTGTTGAGGTTTTTGTGAAATATCCAACAAGATAAAGTCAACATTATTGTAGTCGGAGAATTTATTTTGAGCGGCACTCAATAGACTAGATGAAATATCCGTAAAATAATATTTATGCAGGCTTTCTGATTTAATCAGTGGCAATATAGCGCTTGTAGTACCTCCGGTTCCGGCACCTATTTCAAGTATGCGTAATCCTTCAGGTTTTTTTGAAATCAAATTGGCAACGAGGTCTGCAACCATTTGATTCATTAATTTAGCTCCAGGTGATTCCTGGTATAAAGAAGCTAGCCTTTCGCTATCACCTTTAGGGAATAACACCTCTAGCGCAGAAATTTTTCCTGTTAAAATACTTGGCATAGACTCTGCGCATGATTGCAACAAGCTTAACTCCGCATGTGCATCTTTATATTTTAGTTTCATTTCATAGCAGCGCGATTGTAGTTGTTTTAAATCTTGTGCTTTCGTATTCGCCGCCAGAAGTTTTATGCGACCAAATAATGCCTTGTGTTCTGTAATGATTAGATCATCAGTTATTTCTAATTCATGCAATATATAAGCGGCATAAGCTATAGCGAGTTTATTCAGATCTTTTAGACAGTTAAGATAAAGCTGATTTTCAGGTTTAGCTAGTTGATCACTAAACCTTGGAATCAGCTTCGCAAATTGCTTCTTAGGATGAGAAAATTGATTTGAACTAGGAGCTAAAGTGGGTCGCCAATGTATGCGATATAACCACTCTTCATATGACTCATTGCTATTTTGAGGCAATTCAGCCAAATTCGAGTTATTGCTTGATTTAAGCTGTTGCAAATTGGCTCGGCGTAACTGAAGACCATGTATGCAAACGATTATGTTTTCTTTATCATCAAATATCGCTAAATCAGCTAACAGTGTTTCTGCACTATCATCTACCTGTAAGGCGCAATAACAGTTATCGATAACATCATGTAATTCTGTACAAAGTGTGATTTTATTAACTGAGGCAGGTAAATAACTTTGTGTCGATTCTTGATCAAGAAATAATCCAACGATACTCTGTAAACAAGCATCAAGAAGGATAGGATGCAGTGTAAATTCCTTCAATTCAGCTCTTAATTTTGAAGATAAACTTATTTTGCTGAATACACGCCGAGATTCTTGGTCTATGAATATTCTTTGCTGTGCTTTAAATAAATCTCCATAACCTATATTTTGTTTCTTAAGTTTACGATAACAATCTTCAACATCGACTTCTGATTTACATTGTGTTTGCCACTCATTCATCGATATTGTGGTTTGGCATGCGTCGATTTCCGTATTAATCATTGTTCCGCCAGCATGAAGCTGCCAATCATCTTCACTCAGTTGTGGATCACGACTGAAGATTTGAAAATATGCTTGATTACCTTTGTTACTTTTATCGGCAATGACGCTTTGAATCTCAAGTTCCTTATCAATTAACAGTGCTTGGTGGAAATCAATGTTTTCAATGGCTAATGCTTTATTTTGATAAAGCTTTTCGCCCATCTTCAAAGACAAAGCAATAAAGCTAGTTGCCGGTAACACGGGAACGCCAAAAACATCATGATCGGCAAACCATTCTCGTGTGTTGATATTCCATCTAGAGTGATAGCGTTGTTCAACGCTACCCGGAAGTGGTAAGTGATGGCCTAATAGCTCTTTATCATTTTGCCTTATGGATACACTCTGTTTTGAAGTTGGTTTACATGAGTACCAATAAGGTTGATGTTGGAAAGGATAGTTAGGTAATGCAACAGCTTGAGTTAATTGTGTGGGCATCAAATCCCACCCTTCAACGAATAAAGTAGCTAAGGATTTATATAAACTTGTTAAATCAGATTCATCTTGGCGCATACATGACAATATCGTCAGGTCATCTGAAACATCAACGCTCTTAAGCATTGATGACAAATGAGGTTGCGGCCCGATCTCGACGATATGCGTATAGCCATCGTTGATTAGAGCATTTGATGCTTCACAAAATCTAACAGGATGTAATATATGATTGTGCCAATAGTCTAGATTAAGCATTTTGTATTCACTGTTTCGCAAATCATCACCTGTTAAGGTCGAATAAAACGCCATCTTCATGTGATCATGATTGATATCTTTTAGTTGAAGACTGAATTCTTCAGTCATCGGTGACATCAATGTCGAATGAAATGCGTGCGAAACTTCAAGTGCCATCGTCATGACGTAATCTTGTTTTAAGATGCTTGCAAATTTATCTAGATCCTTGAGACTTCCAGAAATGACACAAAGCTCCGGACCATTGTCAGCCGCAATGCATATCTCTCCAGTGTTATTACTATTCCATGAGGCAAGATGATCTTCACATTTATTTGCTGCCAGCCGAACAATCAGCATCCCACCATCAGATGGAAGTTCCTGCATTAGTTTGCCACGTGTAGTGACTAGCTTTAGTCCATCAAGAAGGGATAAACTTCCTGCACAAACGGCTGCCGCAAACTCACCTATGCTATGCCCTAATACTGCTTGTGGCTGAATACCCCAAGCAGTTAACGTTTTAAATAAGGCGCATTGAATTGAAAATATAGCCGGTTGAGTAAATTGTGTTTGAGCGAGTAATTCACTATCACTTTCAAATAATAAATGTTTCAAAGACCAGTCAAGTTGTGAACATACCCAAGCGTCACACTCATCGATAACTTGTCTAAATGTTCCATGATTTTCATATAAGGCTTTGCCCATTTTAGGCCATTGTGATCCTTGGCCAGTAAAGACAAAGGCCAGTTTCTTAGATTTGAATAATCGATCTTGCTTTAAATCAAAGTGACTATAGAGATGATCATTTTTATTTTGATCTAGATAAGCTTGCAGTGCTTTGTTGGCTTCAGAATAACTTTCGGCAGATAACGCTAACCTTTGTGAGAATTGCCCACGATTTTGGATTGTATTTCTACATAACATCTGCCAGCTAATTCCCGCAGATTCCCAATTCGTTAATTCTTGCTTATATGCTTTGGCTAATTCATTTAAGGCACTCTCATTGTGCGCAGACAGCAACAACAAGTCTTTACCTTTAGAGATCTCATCATAGGATTTAGAGTGATTCGATATTCCTTGTAAAATGACATGTGCATTGGTGCCAGAGAAGCCAAAAGAACTTATGCCTGCTTGTGGTAATTCATTCCCTCGATAGTCAGGCCAAACAGTTTGTGGACATGCGACTTGAACAAGCGGTTCACTGTTTCTGCGCTGCCCCCAATGTATATGTGGATTGGGTGTTTCAAAATGAATTTGCCGAGGAATAACTCTATGCTGCATTGCTAGTACTGTTTTGATTAATCCCCCAATTCCTGCAGCAGCTTCCATGTGGCCAAGGTTAGCCTTTACTGATCCTAATAATATTGGATGTTCGCGACCTGCAAAAACTTCAGCAATACTGCCTACTTCGATAGGATCACCTAAGCTAGTGCCTGTACCATGAGCCTCAATATAGTCTATATCATCATGAGTTAGGCCTGCTTTTTTTAAGGCAGCTCGAATTACTTTTTGCTGTGAAGGGCCATTGGGTACGGTCAGTCCACTACTACGCCCATCTTGATTGACTGCACTACCTAAGATAGTTGCTAGGTGATTATCATCTATTTTTAAATCACCTTTTCGTTTCATTACCACCATGCCACAACCTTCCGCACGGGTAAAACCATCCGCTTTTGCATCAAAAACTTTGCAGCGTCCATCAGGTGAAATCATTTGTGCACGTGAAAAAATAACACTACCATCTGGATTTAAAATTCTGTTGACACCACCAACCAAGGCAATATCACATTCACCTGCTTGTAAACTTTGGCAAGCTAAGTGCACAGCGACAAGTGAAGAAGAACATGCGGTATCTACTACGATACTTGGGCCAGTAAATCCAAAACAGTATGAGAGTCGCCCAGCTGCAACACTGTGGGCATTGCCTGTTGCAACGTATGCGTCTTGTTCGTCGAGATCTCTCGATAAGAGTTGTTGAGAATAATCTTGACTACTTATGCCAATAAAAATACCGACTGTTTTATCATCTTGTTTTGCTGGCACTATTCCGGCATCTTCTAACGCATGCCAGCCTACTTCGAGTAGTAGTCGTTGTTGCGGATCAAGTGTTGCGGCTTCTTTGGGCGATATACCAAAAAAACTAGCATCAAATTTTTTAGGATCATCCAGAAAACCACCATTACGCGTCACTATGTGACCGATTTTACGATAATCACTATGATACAAAGCATCGGCATCCCAGCGATCATTAGGTACTTTTGTAATACCATCATGGTTGTTTAATAAGGAATTCCAAAATTCATTGGGTGAATTGATGCCACCAGGAAAACGACAAGCCATCCCTGTGATCGCAATGTCACTATTCGCTTGTTTTTGATTAGAAGGTAGCGCTTGTATTTCATCAAGACGTTTCTGTAAACGATCAATCAGTTCAGCTGCTCGCTGCAGACGATGCTGGTATTTATTATTATTCACAATTTAGTACCTTTTTATCTACTGCGGTTGAAGGTTCATCAATTGTGTCGAGCCATTCTTCTAGTTGATCCATACGTTGATCAAGATAATTTTCCATATCAGAGATGCTAGGGTCGTCAGCATTAATCAAAGCGGGTATTTTTTCATTCACGCCTTTTTGTTGTGAAGATGAGTTTTCTATTGGGTTTGATTTAGCTTGTGTTGGAAATTCTTCAACTCCTATTTGCAGTTGAAGAAATTCACTCAATCTATTGATGGTTGGATAATCAAATAAAATTGTCGTGGGTAGTGTGATGTCGAGTTCGTGTTGAAGGCGATTTTTTAATTCCATTGCTGTAAGAGAATCCAGACCCATTTCAAAAAGACCTATATCTGGTGATACTTCTTTAAGTGAGATTCCCAAGGCCTGTGCGACCAGTGATTGCAGATGACTATTAATATAGTCGAGCTGTTCCGGAGTGCTTAACGCTTGTAGTTTAGTTTTTAATATACACTCTTCATCGTTACTTGATGAAACTGTGTCGTCATTTGAGGAATTGAAGTTGGTCCTTAAATTTTCATATAAGCATTGATGCTGTACATAATCTAATTTAGATGCACGCTTCCAATCGATTGGGATGACCACATAGCGACCATATTTATTTGGCCAGATTTTTTCGAATTCATCCATCCCTTGCGAAGGCGTTATCATTCCGATACCAGGTAAGCCACGTATATTTTGTTTATCCTGATACTTAACGGCTGCCCCTATTTCTGACCATGCTCCCCAACAGATACTGACTGCAGGCAAACGATGACGATTACGATAGTCTGCTAAACCGTCGAGAAATGCATTAGCAACAGCATGATTAGCTTGGCCAGGAGAACCAGTGATCGCAGTCGCTGAACTAAATAACATGAAATCATCAAGCGGCAGGTCTTTAGTTAATTCATGTAGTATCCAAGCACCTTTAATCTTAGGAGCTGCTACTTCATCAAACGCATCCTTATCCAATTGTGTAATGGGGGTATCATGAAGCGTGCCAGCTGCATGCAAAACTCCACATAATGGCGCATCACTTTTTTGTATAAAGCTTATCAAGTCACTTATAGCCTTCTCATCACATACATCAACTGTACGGGTTGATAAGTTGACAGATTCAGATTCCGCAAAAGATTCTAGTTGCTTAAATGTCAGGTTATCTGAAGAAAGATGGCGGGAAGTTAAACAAATATTTTTAGCGCCACTATTAATTAACCATTTAGCGATACTTAAACCGATACCGCCAAGCCCTCCAGTAATTAAATAGGTTTTGTTTTTATGAGTTTTTATTTTTTTATGAGAAGTTAATTTCTGTTTCCCTTTAATGACAAGTTTCCCAGTATGTTCAGCTTTCTGCATTTTACGTAAAGCCAACTGAATTTCACTTTGCTCATATTCTGTATGTGAAATGGGCCGCCAACGCTTCATTTCAACAAATCTGCCCAATTGTTTTAACTCTTTTTGAATAAGGCTAGGATTGTCTCGGCACAGCTTAGCAATATCTACACGATACAATTGCAGTTCAGGCTTTTGACGAACAAATTCCTCATCACTCAAAGAGGACCCTTTGCCGATATCAATATAGCTGCTTTTTGTTTTTAATAATTTCAAACTCGCAGTCTGATATGGCTCAGGTAATGCGGAAATTACAACATCTATACAGGGTTGCTTATATTTATCGATTATTTGTTCAACAAAATCAATGCTGCGTGAATCATATATTTCTTTTACGCCTAAAGTTTTCAATACCTCATGTTTCTTTTTACTAGCTGTCGCAATTACATTAGCTCTAACAGACTGACAAATTTGTATTGCAGCCTGTCCTACCCCTCCAGCAGCATTATTTATTAGCACCGTATTGCCTGCCTGGATATTTGCGAGTGTTATCAAACTATAAGAGGCTGTAATGAAAGCGATGGGTAAGCTGGCTGCTGCTGCATAATCGATATGTGATGGGATTTTTGTAATCAATTCTTCAGACACACAAACGCTATCGTTAAAACTATTTGGAGCGATTGCCATCACCTCATCACCAACTTTGAATTGAGTAATATCATCTCCAACGGCGGTTACAATACCGCTTAACTCAGATCCAAGTTCTGCGGGTTCGGGATATTGACCTAGTGCTATTAGAAGATCACGATAATTTAAACCAGAAGCTCGCATGTTAATTTGAACTTCATTTACGCCAGGCGGATGAATTTCTATATCTTCCCAACAAATACCTTCAAGCGTGGAAGAATTATCCAGTTGTAGTCGTTGAGGTATATCTTTGCGCAAGCGAGCTACTTTTCGTTGGCCATTATGCCAATAGATATGCAACTCATTTGTTTTTGAAATTATGTCTTCTACGATATATTCGGTGTTTAAATTCTGAGTGCTATCAATAATGATGACTTTAGTTTTTAGTTCAGGATGTTCCAAATTTAGTGTTTGCACCCAAGCCCAAATCGATTTTTGTGCTATTTCAAACCCTGCTTGACGATCGTCTAATAAGAAGCATAGGTTTTTAGGCTTATTATTCTTTAAGCATTTCTGCAGTATTTTGAGGAGTCGATGATTGAGTTTTTTGACTTGCTTAGGAATATTCTGAATGTCATAAATTTCAGGAACTTTGAATAATAGACCATCAAAAGAATTCTGAATTGAAAATTTTTCACTGAGGTGAAGATCTATCTTATTCTGCTTGCTAGGGAAAATAGTCTTTATCAATTCATCATTTTCCTCGCAAATAAGATTCCAACATGCAGTCCGCTTAGGTTTTGTTGCCATAATGACAGCCTGTGGAAGAGAAATTTCGCCAGTCAAGATTGCACTTTGTGTTAACCCTGCTTTATCCAAACAACTATGCCATTGTCGAATACTCATTAGTGGGTAACCTTTGCGATAAGGGTCTTTAACTTGCCACCAACCTGACATCATGCCAAACACCATATCTAGCCATACTGCAGATTCGGTAGCTTCCAATAAAAAGATTGATCCTTCTGGTTTAATAAGGGAATTAACGTTTTTCAACGTATTATCCATTCTTTGAGTTGCATGCAGGACGTTGGCCGCGATGACTATATCGAAGGACTCTTTATCCTCATCATCAATCTCATCTTCAATATTGACCAAACGATATGTCATATTCTCGACATCAGAGAATTTATCCTTTGCTTCATTTAAAAAATGTTGAGAGATATCTGTGAAGTGATATTCATAATTGAGATTATGCTGAGATATAACTTTTAATATATGGCTAGTAGTGCCACCTGTGCCAGCACCTAGTTCTAAAATTTTAATCGGTGTCTTAGGATCAAGGTCTGATAATAATCTATCAAATGAATGGCTGAGTAGGTCATTCATCACAACTGCACCAGGTGACTTTTCATAAAGATCTGTTAATAGACTTAAATCACCATTTGGAAATAATATATCCAATGGATTAACGTCACCTTTCAGTACTTTTGCTAAATTATCACCACAATTTTTAGCCAAACTTATTTGCGCATCAAATTCAGGATATTCCTTTTGCAAGTGTTCCCATTTTATGTCTTGACTAGTGCTTGTCTTTATTTTTTTCAATGCATCAAATTTTTTTCCTATAGCTAAATAACTTGTGTAATGACTAAGCAAGCATTTGAATAATTTGTGTTGATCATCTTTTATATTGAGGCGTTTAGACAAATCCTCTAGATTACTTGCTATCGCTATCTCTTTATTCCAGCTTAGTTCATTTAATGCTCTTACTAGTGACAATATACATATTTCATTAAGTAACGACTGAAGTCTAAGTGATTTATAAACTATTTCCTTCTCGCTAATTTTTTCAAGTTTTGCAGTGATCAATTTTTTTAAATCGGTCGCCCCTAGCTGACTTTTAGGCAAGTGAAGTGGCTGATGGACCCATTCTATGCTGTAGTAATCAGGCACTAATTTTTCATTACGCTTATCTGCTTGCATATCGAAAGATTTTAATCTTAACCCTTGAAGACTTATGATGGGTTGGTCAGAGTCAGAATTGAGCCAAATCAAGTCAAAACACTTAGCCGCATGAATATTTTCAGAGGTACGTTTTTTTGTGCGTATAGTAGATGTCTTAGATAATTTATCTAAATTTGATACTCTGAAACTATCAATCGAGATGGGTAAATAGGAATGGCCATCATTTTTAAGATGTACTCCTACTGTTTGTAAGCCCGCATCAATAATTCCGATAATTAAATCTTGAGCATCATGATTCATTAAGCGTGTTAATTTACTTGCATCGATGATTGACTCCGCATGCTGGTCGTCAAAAAAGATCTTGCTCAGCCAACGGAAATCATCGCCATACTGAATACCATTATCTTCAAAGCTTTGATAAAATTCAGTCTGATCAAGCTCAGAGGAGCTTTTTAGAGGTTTATTAATTTCAATATTTTCAACATATGCGTCTGCTTCTTTAACTATAGCAGACGCAATCTTGATTTCATTGTGATAAAGCTTAACTTGCCATTCACTAACATTTGTTTTTAACTTAGATATATTTTCCCAATGCGAAAGAATTCGAATATCGTCTGCTTCTAATTCATTATTAAACCAAACTGGATGTATGATCTTTAGGTCAGACACTTCTGTTTTGAAGATGCCTAACTGATTAGCGAGAGATGGTAATATATATAAGTAAAATGCTGCTGGTAAAAGAGTCTGCCCTGCTATTTGATGGTCACGCCAATTGAGTTTACTGCGAATTAGAGCGCTATCGAATAAATTAATATCATTTGCAATTGCTAAAGTATTTTCACCAGGCCAATTAGGAATTGATGTACCAGAATTTTTTGCTTCTGGTGCTTGCCAGTATTCACTGCGCTGAAATGGATAGTTAGGCAAGACTATTTTTGAAAATTTAGTTTCAGCCCATAGTTTTCTGAAGTCTATATCCTCGCCTCGCTCGTAAGCGCTTGCTAATTCATATAGGGATGAATCATTAGCGTCATGTGTCGATGAATTGATGAGATTTTGTTGTTTGTCCTGTGAAATGCTGCGTTGTTGAAGTTTTTCTAGTGCTTGAACTAACTCAGATTTATTAGAAGCAACAACGGCACAACGGATCTTGTAATGATTTCTTGCCATAGACATTGAATACGCTAACATATTCAAGTCAGTAGATTGTTTAGATATTAATTCTAGATAGTTACCAATTACATCTTGTAACGCATTACTTGATTTAGCAGATAAACAAAAGAGTGTTGGCGAAGTTAAGTCTGAAGGAGTGATTGCATCGGTGTTAGTGCCATTTCTCAAAATTAAATGTGCATTAGTACCGCTCATACCAAAGCTACTTATGCCTGCATATCTCGCTTCGTTGTTATCTGGCCATGGAGTTGCACCTTCAACAACTTTAATGGGTAGTTTATTCCACGGTATGCGTGATGAAAGTGTTTGCAAATTTCTATGCGCAGGAAGTGCGCCGTATTCTAAAGCAAGCACAGTTTTCATCAGGCCGGCAATTCCTGCAGCAGATTCGAGGTGACCAATATTTGTTTTGATTGAGCCGACTAACAAGGAGTCTTTACGTTCGGTGTGTACAGAGGCCAGAGCCTGTATTTCAATTGGATCACCGATAGGTGTTGCTGTTCCATGAACTTCTACATACTGAATTTGCTCTGGTTTTAAATCGGCATTATCTAAAGCTTGTGAGATCACTTTGGCTTGTGCCTTTCCATTAGGTGCAGTTAATCCATTGCTCGCACCATCATGATTTATCGCGCTGCCCTCGATTACAGCCCATACTTTATCGCCATTTGATATAGCATCGCTTAATCTTTTTAATACAACAATTCCGCAACCTTCACCTCGACTGTAACCATCAGCGTATTCATCAAAAGTACGACATTGACCATCAGATGATAGAGCCATTAACTTACGTAGACTGATAGTGGCTTCTTCACTCAACATTAAATTCACACCGCCCGCCAAGGCTAAATCTGATTCTCCATTTTGTAGACTTTGTGCAGCGAGATGGATAGCGACTAGAGAAGAAGAACAAGTAGTATCAAGTTGTATAACAGGTCCTTTAAGATCGAAGCCATACGCAATACGTCCAGCTGCAATACTGCGATTATTTCCAAGCACGCTATGTATATTAATGAGATCTGGATTACCGGAACGAATATTGCGTTGAGAATAATCATCAAAACAAGCGCCAATGAAAACGCCAGTATTAGAACCTCTAATTTGTTCACTGGGGATACCACTATGTTCTAAAGATTCGTGACAAACTTCTAGTAGCAGGCGTTGCTGTGGATCCATCTGCTCGGCTTCTCGCGGGGAAATGTTAAAAAAGGATGCATCGAAGCCTTTTATATTTTCAAGAAATCCTCCTGCAATCAGTGGTTCATCTAAAGCTCGGTCATTCCAACGATCTTCTGGAACCTTGATAATTCCATCACCTGAAGTACTTAGAAACTGCCATAGTTCTTCGGGAGTATTTACCTTACCAGGAAAGCGACAGCCCATGCCGACAATCGCAATCTTGTCGGTACAGTTATTTTCAAGGCGATTATTTTTTTCTTTTAATTCGTTGCGAAGACGACGTATTTCAAGAGTTGCTTGTTTGAGTAGATCATCAGTATTAACTCTCCCCTTTGTTTGAGAAATATGATCAGTCATATTTAGCTCGATCATTTACGTTGGAGCCTTGTTGTAACTCAGTTAAGAGAGCCTGCTCCCAATCTATGTTATCTTGATTAGATTCAAGATTCGTCTTGAATTGTTGCTGAACTAAATCTGCGACCAAGTGTGACAATGAATTTATGGTTGGATAATTCCAGGCAACTTCAGGTCCTAGCATATCCTCATGACTATTTTTTGAGAGTGAGTATTTTTGCTCTAGCGCACTCGCCAATTCAACAGCAACTACTGAATCTACGCCTAAGTCTGCAAATGCATGATGCGCATCGAGTTGCTTGTTGTTAATTTGCAATCTCTCTGCAAGCCAATTAATTATCCATTGTTGTATTTCATGTATTAGGCCTATGTCATTTGAGTTTTTATCTTGATGGGAATCTAATGAGCTAGAATTAAGAAATATAGTCTTCGAGCTGTATATTACTCTTAATGCTTGCTGCTCATATTGTTCTCGGCATTTTTGGCGCTGTACCTTACCAGAAGGTGTTTTAGGTAAACTATACTGTTTTACCAATACAAGTTCGAAAATCTGAAGTCCAAATTGAATTGAGACAGCTGAAAACGCTTTTTCGATAAGTTCTGCCAATTTATTATTATCTAAATTACGGTGGCTACATTCTGTAAGTATGATTAAATTTTGATTATCTAATGTAAATGCAGCACTTGATGAAGGTAGAAATAAGCTATCGGTCGATTCGACAATGTGTTCAATTTCATTAGGTGCATAATTATTTCCTCTTATTATGATTAAGTCTTTCAAGCGACCTGTGATATATAATTCATTCTCATGTATGAAGCCTAGATCACCAGAGCGTAACCAGCCATTCTCTGATATGGTTTTCCCTTTTTGAATTTTTTGATTAAATATTAGAGAGTGCTGATTGGAATTTTTATAGCCTTGCGCAACGCTGGGACCTCTAATCCAAACCTCGCCTATTTCACTCTCATTGCTAGGGTTACATGTTTTGGGATTAACAATTTCAACTTGTGTGTTGTCAATCATTGATCCACTTGAAACTATAAGTTGTGATTTACTCACATCATTATTAGTAATAAGTACACAATTTTTTCTAAGAGCGTCTCTGTCTAATGTTAACGATGAAGGTAAGTCACTTTTTCGTGATGAAGTGACTATCAGACTAGCTTCTGCCAGACCATAGCAAGTTAAAAATGCGCTACGCTTAAAACCGGCAGAGGTAAATCGTTGACTAAATTGATCTATAGTTTTTTCACGAATTGGTTCTGCACCATTAAAAGCTACTTCCCAACTACTCAGATCCAATTTTTCAAGATCTTCATCACTACAACGACGCAAGCAATAATCATAGGCGAAGTTTGGCCCACCGCTTGTAGTTGCTTGAAATTGTGTTATTGCTTGCAGCCATTGAGCAGGACGCTTTAAAAAAGAAGTTGGAGTCATCAGGGTAACTGGAAATCCAACGAAAAGAGGTTGCAGGATGCCACCTATCAGTCCCATATCATGGTGTGGTGGTAGCCAGATAACGCCTTCGCTATTCTTAGTATGCTGAAAACAATCACATATTCGTTGCAAATTATCCATTAAGTTTGCATGGCTAATTTGCACACCACGGGGTAACTGAGTTGAACCTGATGTGTATTGCAATAAAGCTAGATCATTTGGTTTTATCTGTTCTGCAAGTTGACGAAATTCATCAGTTGTTAGTTTTCCATTTCTGCATTCATCCAGATTAATAATAGGAATCGATTGCTGTCGGCAATCTTCTAGCAAATGCTCTACATTTTCTCTAAATTTACTCGTCGTTATTACTAGTGTGGGAGCAGCATCTTCGACTATGTGCTTCAAACGTGAATTATCGCGATGGCGATTAGGAACTTGTACTGGTGAAACCTGTACACCTATGGCCATAGAGGCGAATAAACCGTAAATAAACTCGAATCCAAGTGGACACATTAATAATATGACCGGCTTATCGACTCTTGCTGAGTTCGTAGCTGCTGAGAGCTGAGGCGCTAAAGTTTCAATAATACTGGAGCTTATATTAAGAATATTATTTAATAAAGTATTATAACTTATTGTATTATATGTTCTTTTATCATCCAGTATCCCATTGTCAGGTAGAAACCTATAAGCCAAATTTCCACCGAATTGATCATTTTGAAACAATACATGATCAATTAAGTGTCGCATCTGCTTACTTTGAGGTTGTGACATTTTAAATATTTTAGTCTTGGTGGAGTGAATTCAGGTATTAACAGCAAAAATATTGTTAATTCTGAACAAGATATAAACATCTGTTCATAACAGTTCAAGAAGTTCTATTGCAGATATTATTGCGAACAATTACTATTCGCAACAAGAACATGCAATTATTTAATCCCAGCCCATAACTTTGTCATGTTCATCACAAAATGAAGATTAGTGCTTATACATAACATTATTAATTGTTAGGTTTTTATAAGTATCAAGCTTGTATGCTCATACTGGAATTTATCAATTGGGTGTACATTAAAACAGCGATCTTGGATTAGCGTCGGGTTGAAGAGAGAGATTTTAAATCTGAAATGGATGACCACAACACAACTCAACTAGAACAGATCATCAATGAAATCAGCAAACAGAATTTAAATATCTGGTTGCAAGGCGATGAACTTCGCATCGGCGGTGAAGGTGACGCTCTTCAAGATGAGCTAATCAACCGATTGCGACGTCATAAGTCAGAATTAATTGACTACTTAAAGTCCCGACAGACTGACACTTCGACGTTATCGTTTGCACAATTTCGACTTTGGTTCTTACAACAACTGCCGCATGAAGCAGCAGTTTATAATGTGCCTTTGGCAATTAAAATTTCAGGACGACTTGATCTTAAGGCGCTTAAAGAGTCTATAAATCAAGTCATGTATAGGCATGATGTACTTAGAACTCGTTACCCTGCACCTTTAGGACAACCATTATCTGAAGTTACTAAAGAGCCTGGTATTACACTTCCGCAAGCAGATCTAACCTGTGAAGATAATAGAGAACTGCAACTCAAAAATTACTTGTTGGAAAATGCAGCTTATAACTTTGACCTAAAGACAGAATTACCCATTCAAATTGCTTTATATAAGCTAGATGAAAACGAGCATGTTCTTTCAATTGTATTACATCACATAGCATGTGATGCCTGGTCTTTGGATATTTTAATTCACGATATTTGTACTTTTTACAGAGCAAATATTTTAGGCCTTGAAGCAGATCTAGCAACACTGCAATCTCAGTATCAGGATTTTGCTCGCTGGCAAAGAGAACGTCTCCAAGGTGTACTACTTGACCAACAACAACGTTTCTGGATTGACTATCTTCAAGGCATAAAGCCACTCGATATTCCTACTGATCATCCTCGACCTAAAGTACAGCAACATCAAGGGTCATTTGTAGAGTTTAAGATATCAAAGCAAATCGTTTCTGATCTAAATCAAATTGCACAACAAAATTCAGCGACAATGTTCATGACATTGTTGGCTGCTTTTAAAATCTTATTATTTCGCTATACCGGGCAACAAGATATCGCTATTGGAACTCCAATTAGCAATCGTCAAAGCCAACAGTTTGAAGGGTTAGTGGGATTGTTTGTCAACACACTAATACTTAGAACAAAATTAGATTGCACTGATAAATTTGAAGACATATTACGTTCTGTAAGAGCATCAACACTTGCAGCAATGAATCATCAAGATCTTCCTTTTGAACAGCTCATCGATCTGCTTAAGCCCGAACGCGATATGAGTAGAAACCCACTCTTTCAGGTGAAGTTCAGACTAGAAAATACAAGTAATCCGCAAATAAATTTGCCTGACATTAAACTTGAAAAACTGCCACAAGCACTTATTAGCTCGAAAGTAGATCTCTCAATGGATCTCTATGAAACGCCTGATGGCATCATCGGTGGACTGGAATATGATACTCATCTGTTTGAGCATGGCACCATAGAGAGACTAGCAGATCACTTTGTTACTTTGCTTGGGTCTATTACAAATTCGAAGCTTAAAGAAAAGACTACAACAGAAAAAACCATTGCGAACCTTTCTATCCTATCGCTAGAACAGCAGCAACAACAACTTTCGGACTGGAATGACACACAGAAAGCTTTCAGAGATAAAGATTGCTTTCATCAGATCTTCGAAGAAATCGCTGATAAGTATAGAAATGATATTGCACTAATTTTTGATGATGGCAATAAGCAGACACTTTCTTATGGAGAATGTAACTCAAAAGCTAATCAGCTTGCCCATTGGTTAATCGAGAATGAAGTAACTCCCGAATCCGTAGTGGCGATTTGCATGAACCGCTCAATCGAAATGATAGTCGCGCTGCTCGGTATCATGAAGGCAGGTGGTGCGTATCTTCCGATAGATGCCAATTATCCTGAGGATCGAATTGGCTACATGCTCAACCAAGCTAATGTATCAATCATCCTAAGCCAAAATGATGTCTCAGTTTCTACTAATGCAATACGACTAGATCTCGATCTAAATTCATCTTCTATCTTTGACAATCATCCAACAACTAATCCTAACATTCGTGTTCTACCTAATAACTTAGCTTATTTAATTTTTACTTCAGGTTCTACAGGTTTACCTAAGGGCGTGATGATAGAACACCAAGGGCTCGTTAATCTGACAGAAGATAAACTTAGAAAATGCGATGTTCGAACTGGAGATTGTGTTCTACAGTTTTTCTCATTTAGTTTTGATGCTTCAGTGCCAGAAATCATTATGCCGCTCGCAGTGGGTGGTAAATTACTACTGACTAACTCTACAAATATACTTCCAGGCCCTGAGCTGGCGAATATGATAGAGCGCAATGAGGTGACACACATCACGATGACACCTTCGGCATTGCGCAGCTTACCGTTCAATGATTATCCTGCGTTGAGAATGGTGCTGGTGGGTGGTGAAGCACCTACTCCGGAGTTAATAGAACAGTGGAGTGCTAATGGGCGTCAATTTATTAATGCTTATGGCCCCACTGAAACAACAGTCAATGCCAGTATGGTTCATTGTGGTAATGAACATCCGTTAACACCTACTTTGTTACCCAGTGCAAACAAACAACTCTATATTCTAGATCAACAACAAGAGTTACTACCCGTTGGTGCTACTGGTGAATTATGTATAGGCGGTGTCGGTCTAGCGCGTGGATATCTAAATCGACCTGATTTAACCGCAAAGGCATTCATTCCGAATCCTTTTTACCAAACATTTAAAAATACCGATTCCAAAGTCATCTACAGAACAGGTGATTTAGCCTGTTATCAAGAAGATGGTCGAATACGCATCCTTGGTCGCGTTGATAATCAAGTAAAAATTCGTGGCTACCGTGTTGAATTAGGTGATATTGAACACCACCTGAATGAGCATGAAGCGGTTAAAACTTCCGTTGTCATGGCGATTGATGATGAACATATAGGGAAACGCTTAGTTGCCTTTGCAGTAAAGTCTAGTGAAGAAGTACCAAGTACATCAGATATGCGTCACTATGTGGGTGAACATTTACCCGCTTATATGATTCCCAATTCATTTCATTGGCTCAGTAAGCTACCACTGACGAGTAACGATAAGATTGATACTCGTCATCTTCAATCTATCGCTGAAAAAGATTTCTCTGAATCTGTCCACGTGCCACCGCGTAATGAAACTGAGCAAATAATTGCAAACTTTTATGCAGATCTTCTCGGCCGCAATGATATTGGTTCAGACACGGATTTCTTTGATGCGGGTGGTCACTCACTATTAGCGACGCAATTGGTTGTTTCATTACTAGAAAAATTCGATGTCGAAATCAATGTGATTGATCTATTTGAAGCTCCTACCGTCTCCTCTTTAGCGTTACGTATAGAACAAAAATTAAAACTCAATCGTTTGCAACAGACTGA
>JBCDBX010000033.1:0-19562 GCA_039182865.1 Pseudomonadota bacterium | reverse complement strand
TTATCAAATCTGAAGCTGGTTGAAATTTTGTGACGAGATTCTCAACACATCAACTGGCCAAATTAACAGAATGACAATTCTTTGTTATGCGATGCATATAATAATTAAATCAAAGTATTGCTAATGTGCTTCATCCCAATTACTACCAGCATTGGCATCCACTTCTAATGGAACAGATAGACTTGCCGCTGCTATCATATGTTCACAAATTTGTTGGCTTGCACTCTCGATTAACTCTTTATCAACCTCAAACACGAGTTCGTCATGCACTTGCATAATCATCGTGATCGCTGATTCATTATTTGATAACCAAGTATCAATTGAGATCATCGCGCGTTTAATAATGTCTGCGGCACTTCCTTGCATCGGTGCATTAATCGCGGTGCGCTCGGCATATTGGCGACGCTGTGCATTGCGTGAATTGATTTCTGGCAAATACAAACGGCGCCCAAAGATGGTTTCCACATAACCTTGGTCATGCGCAAGTTCACGCGTGTCATCCATATATTTTTTAACACCTGGATAACGTTGAAAATAAAGATCGACATAAGACTGTGCTTCACCGCGTGGAATCCCTAGTTGCTTACCCAAACCAAAGGCTGACATGCCATAAATCAAACCAAAGTTAATCGCTTTGGCAGCACGGCGTTGTTCTTTCGTTACTTTCGCCATGCCGACAGCAAATACTTCCGCCGCGGTTGCACTATGCACATCTTCACCATTGGCAAAAGCAGACACTAAGCGTTCATCTTTTGAAAGATGCGCCATAATACGCAACTCAATTTGTGAATAGTCAGCGGCTAGTAATACGTTACCTTTATTGGCTACAAACGCTTGTCGTACTCGTCGACCTTCTTCTGTCCGTATCGGAATGTTTTGTAAATTCGGATCAGTTGATGAGAGCCTACCAGTTGATGCCACTGCCTGATGATACGAGGTATGTACACGTCCTGTTTCTGGACATATTTGCTTAGGCAGCTTATCGACATAAGTCGATTGTAATTTTTTTAACGAGCGATAATTTAAAATTAATTCGGGTAACTCATATTCATGCGCTAACTCTTGCAACACATCTTCCGCGGTTGAAGGCTGGCCCTTTGGTGTTTTGCGAATAATGGGCAACTCTAATTGTTCAAATAAAATGGTTTGCAATTGCTTAGGCGAATCCAAATTAAATTCTTGGCCCGCAGATTTAAAAGCTTCTTGTTGAAAAGCGATCATTTTTTTAGACAGCTCTTTGCTTTGTGTAGCTAGAAGTTTTGAATCGATCAAAACACCATTACGCTCAAGGTGCGACAATACCGATACCATGGGCACTTCAATCGTGTGATAAAGATTGACTTGTTCTTTTAACTTTTCCAATTGTGGCCAAAAGAATTCATGCAATTGTAAAGACATATCCGCATCTTCGGCGGCGTAACCTAAAGCGACATCTAAATCCACTTGGTTAAAGGTAATTTGCTTAACACCTTTCCCAGCAACTTCCTCAAACTTAATGTTCTTGTGGCCTAAATGTAGCTCGCATAAAGTATCTAAATCATGTCGACTCGCGGTCGAATTAAACACATATGACTCCAGCATGGTATCGTGATCAATCCCTTGAAGCCTTATGCCATGACGCGCTAATACAGACTGATCATATTTTAAATTGTGCCCGACTTTTCCTTGCTTAGGATCTTCTATAATAGTTTTAAGCTCAGCCCAAACCTCATCTAAAGTTAATTGCTTAGGCGCGCCAACATAATCATGCGCAATGGGTAAGTAGGCAGCTTCACCAGCTTTTACTGAAAAAGACATGCCCACTAAATTCGCTAGCATGTAATCAAGATTATCGGTTTCCGTATCGAACGCGAACAGCTTGGAAGCTTTGAGTTTTTTTGCCCAAGCTTTGAGATCTTTTTTAGTCAGAATAAGTTGATATTGTTTCTCGTTAGGTTTTTCTGGTGTGGACGCTGCATTATCTGATGCATCTGAATCGCTTAACTCCTCAAGCCAGGTTTTAAAATTAAGTTCCTTATAAAGATCTGTTAATGCAGGCACATCGACTGTACTCATATTCAAGTCATCAATACCAAAATCTAAATTCACATCGCATTTGATCGTAGCTAAGTCATAAGACAATGGCAGCTGATCAATCGCCGCACGTAGCTTTTCACCAATCTTACCTTTAATCTCTTCTGCGTTATCAACCACACCTTGCAAAGATTTATATTGTTGCAACCATTTGGTCGCCGTTTTAGGCCCAACACTGGGCACACCGGGAATGTTGTCAGACTTATCTCCCATCAAGGCGAGGTAATCAATGATCTGTTCTGGTGTTACACCAAACTTTTCTTCTACACCGGCTGTGTCCATGCGCGCATCATTCATCGTATTGATTAGCGTAATTTCATCATTGACTAATTGCGCCATGTCTTTATCGCCAGTTGAAATCAACACGCGATAATTTTCTTTAGCGCCAGTAATCGATAAGGTCCCAATCACATCATCGGCTTCCACACCTTGAATCGAAATCAATGGAATCCCTATGCTTTTAATTAACTCATGCAGAGGTTCAATTTGTACGCGCAAATCATCTGGCATCGGTGGGCGATTCGCTTTGTATTCTTTATACATGTCATGGCGAAAAGTTTTTCCCTTGGCATCAAATACCACGGCGACTTTATCCGGCTGTTCTTCATCGATGAGTTTGCGCACCATGCGCAAAACGCCATAAACCGCGCCGGTCGGCTGACCTTGCTGATTGGTTAAAGGTGGCAGCGCATGAAAAGCGCGATAAAGGTATGAAGAGCCATCAATTAGCACTAGTAATGGTTTATTTTTCTGAGCCATGGGGTATTTTATTCTTATAAAGAGTTACTCTTACGTTAGCATGATCATGTAAACTTATTAACTAGATGACAAATAAAACAACTAAACAAGATCTGCCCCGCCCAGGCAATGTCAGCACGCTATCACGAGAGAGTTGGAAAATATTCCAAATCGTTGCCGAATTTGTCGAAGGATTTGAAAGTCTCTCTAAAATTGCCCCTTCCGTGAGTATCTTCGGCTCGGCACGCATTGCTAGAGATCATCCTTATTACAAACTGACTGAAGATATTGCCCACGCATTATCCAATGCTGGCTTTACTGTCGTGAGCGGCGGCGGCCCAGGCATTATGGAAGCGGCGAACAAAGGCGCTTTTGAAGGTAAGTCACATAGCGTTGGGTTAAACATTTATCTGCCCAATGAACAGTCAGGCAATGAATATCAAGATATTTCTTTGCACTTTCGACATTTCTTTTCACGCAAAGTCATGTTTGTAAAATATGCATCGGCCTATGTTGTTTTCCCAGGCGGCTATGGCACCTTAGATGAGCTGGCCGAAATACTCACGCTCGTGCAAACCAATAAATCGCGTAAAATCCCCATCATTCTTGTGCAATCCGAATTTTGGCAAGGTTTACTCGATTGGTTTAAAGCGTCTTTATTAAAAGACGGTACGATTTCAGCTGAAGACTTAGACCTTGTTCAAGTCATCGATACACCAGAAGAAGTCGTACAAGCTATTTTTGATTTCTACGAAGGCAGATCCTTTGAACCTTCTTCACAAGAACAAGAAAAATTATTAGATCTATAAAATCTCTTCAGCTTGTTAAAAGCGTATGCTCAGCAAAATTGAATCTACTATAAATTGCATTAACGAAGTCATCGGCCGTTTTGTGTCATGGTTTTTAATTGCCATGGTGTTGGTCACATTCTTAAACGTGGTCATGCGTTATGGTTTCAACTTTGGTTTGATTTCAATTCAAGAAGTGGTTGTTTACTTGCACGCCTTTGTTTTCATGCTGGCGATTGCTTACACCTATAAACATGATGCTCATGTACGTGTTGATATCTTTTATGAAAGCTTTTCAGCTAACCGCAAAGCCTGGGTAAATTTATTAGGTTCTATTTTTTTACTCTTTCCTTTTTGCGGCTATTTGATCTTTGCAAGTTGGGAATACGCTTATGCTTCCTGGGTCTTGCTAGAAGGCTCACGTGAAGCGGGTGGCTTACCTTTAGTATTTCTTTTAAAAACACTCGTACCATTAATGCCCGCACTACTCATGTTGCAAGGGCTTTCCGTCATATGCAGCAGTTTAATCACTATTAAATCAAAAGCGTCGTAATGGAATTTATCGCCATCATTATGTTTCTGGTTGTCATCACAGTGTTGATGACAGGTTACCCCGTGGCATTCACGCTGGCAGGTGTCTCGCTATTGTTTGCATTATTGGGAACATTTATAGGCGGCTTTGATGCCACACTTATGCATGCGTTACCAAGCCGTATCTTTGGCATCATGAATAACGAAACACTGATTGCCGTGCCGTTGTTTGTGTTTATGGGTGTGACACTACAGCGCGCAAAGATTGCTGAAGAATTATTAGAAACTATGTCTGAGTTATTTGGTTCTTTACGCGGCGGGCTTGGCTACTCAGTCGTTCTCGTAGGCATGTTACTCGCCGCTAGCACCGGAATTGTGGGAGCCACGGTTGTCACCATGGGTTTATTGTCTTTACCTACAATGCTCAAACGCAATTATGATCCAGGACTTTCCAGCGGCGTTATTTGTGCAGCCGGGACCTTAGGGCAAATCATTCCACCATCGATTATTTTAGTGTTACTGGGCGACGTGATATCAAATGCTTATCAGCAATCGCAACTAGATCAAGGGATTTTTGCACCCGATACTGTTTCAGTAACAGATCTATTTGCCGGCGCAATAATACCCGGTTTACTGCTAGTAGCCGCTTATATGTTGTATTTATTTTTTGTTGCTGCCACCAAACCCAATGCGATGCCCGCCATTGAAACCAAGCATAGCGACACACACCTTTTCATTCGCTGTGTTAAAGCACTAGTACCGCCGATTGTATTAATCATTGCAGTGTTAGGTTCCATCATCGCTGGCGTGGCGACGCCAACGGAAGCTTCTTCAGTCGGTGCGGTCGGTGCATTGCTCCTGGCAAAAATGAATAAACAATTAGACATGGAATGCCTTACGCACATTGTGCGCAGCACGGTACGTGTGACATGCATGATATTTGCCATCTTTATTGGTGCTTCCATATTCTCGCTGGTGTTTAGAGGTTATGGCGGAGATGACTTAGTCCATTACTTTTTAACGCAGTTACCGGGTGGCGTGTTTGGCGCCATGCTTACGGTGATGCTCCTAATGTTTATATTAGGATTTGTACTCGACTTTATTGAAATTACATTTGTGGTCGTACCAATAGTGGGACCGATACTTTTATCGATGGGGATTGATCCTATCTGGCTAGGCATCATGATCGCGATTAATCTACAAACCTCTTTTCTCACACCACCTTTTGGGTTTGCTCTATTTTATTTGCGCGGAGTTGCACCCAAGACAATCACGACGCCACAGATTTACCGTGGCATCATTCCGTTTATTGCCATTCAGTTAATTGTGTTAGGGATAATTGCCAAGTGGCCAGAATTGACCACTTGGTTACCAGAAAAGTTAAGTAAACTTTAAGTTTTTTTGCGAGTAGTTTTAAATCTATTTCAAAATTAGAGATAAGGTTTTTAGGCTAGGCCCGAGCATTTGAGAAATGCGAGAACAACGCATAAAAGCCTTAGATCAATTTTGACTACTCGTAAGGTGAAACAGTTGGAACAAGTTGTAAATAACCCACCAACACAATAATCAGATAGGCTAAACCAACACCAAAGGTAATGCCACGCTTAGTTGCGGTTCCTTCACTATTGGCTTGCAGTGGTTTGTACATAATGACAAATGCAACAATAACATTGAATAAGAAAAACAATTGTGTGGTGTACTCTTTTGCATCCCACATGGTCTTCCATTTAATGTAAAGATCGTCCATTTTTCCTCCCAGTTATGGCATAGGTATTTTTATAGTTTGTAATAAGATTTTTCGGGAGTATATCAGCGCCTTGGAAAAAATGCTTTCTTAATCTACTCCCAGGCTGAATTTCAGCTCCGCAATAATTCCCTTTATTATCAGTGGGTTAATCGCCTCTGAGATTCAAATAAGCCCGTTCAGAGATATTCGACCAGTCCTTGGCATCGGCCAAAAAGCGCTGATAAGACTCATATATCTCACCAGCAAAGGGGCTGCTGTCGGCTAATTCTTCCACCACCTGCTTGGATAAAGTGCGTAACTTATCCATCACATCAGCCGGAAATTCGCGTAGTTGCACATTGTGTTCATTCAATAAAATTTGCAGCGCTTCATCATTATTCGCGAGAAATTCCAAGTACATATCTTGATTAGCCACACGCCCAGCATTAAGCACAATACTTTGTAAATCTTCCGGCAAGGAATTAAATGCGTCTTGGTTTATAAAACATTCCAGCACCGTGCCTGGTTCATGCCAACCCGGATAGTAGTAATACTTCGCGGCTTTATATAAACCAAAGGCTAAGTCGTTATATGGACCGGTCCAATCGGTTGCATCGATCACCCCATTTTGTAACGACACAAACAAATCTCCACCCGGTACGTTAACAGGCGTGCCTCCAGCTAAACGCAACACTTCACCACCTAAACCTGGAATGCGCATCTTTAAGCCTTTTAAATCTTCGACTGAATTAATTTCTTTATTAAACCAACCCCCCATTTGTACACCGGTATTACCTGCCGCCATGGGCACTAAACCAAAAGGTTTATAAGCCCGTTGCCATAAATCCATGCCACCGCCATGATAAAGCCAGGCATTCATTTCATTGGCGGTCATGCCAAAAGGCACGGTTGAGAAAAACTGAAACGCCGGGTCTTTACCTTTCCAATAATAAGCAGAGCCATGACCCATCTCAGCGGTACCAGAAGTGACAGCATCAAAAATTTCAAATGCAGGGACAATTTCATCTGCGCCATAGACTTTAATTTGTATGCGTCCACCAGACATTTCATTTATGGTCTTTGCTAAAAATTCTGCACCAGTACCTAAGCTTGGAAAATTCTTCGGCCATGTAGTGACCATTTTCCATTCATACGTTTTGCTTTCTGTAGTTTGCGTGGCCTCTGCAGAACTTGATTCTTTATCGCCGCAGGCGGTCAGTGTGCCAGCCGCCGCACCTGCACCCAAATATTGAAGGAATTTTCTTCTCTTATCTTTCATTAGCTTAACCCTTAATTTTTATTCCTGATTCTTGCCAAAGTGTATTTGCACATTGTCTTAGATTTTTACTGAGATGTCAGTTTGTTATCTATTATCATCGTAGAATTTTATCCCTCTAGAATTCGCTATTGCGTGGAAATAAAATTAACAGTGATTTTTTTATCCTAATAAGATTTTATTTAGCGTCTCTAATCAAATAGAAGGCAAGTATAAGTCACCGTATCGTATAATTAACTTATAGGGTTACTAGTAATAAAATATGATAAGTGTTGCAATAGTCACGAGAAGACTCAAACAAGGTAAAACCTACGATGATTTCCGCAAAGCCTGGTATCACACCACAGGCTTTGGGACCTTCAGCAAGCTTTACACCATGTTGAATGTTAATGACCCAAGGGAAATTACAGTCATTGGTTTTGTCGAAATGTCTGTGGAGGACGCAACAAAGGAGTTAGAGATAGATGTCAAGGAAAGGCTCGATCATGGTTTGGATAATATTATTGAGCCCAATATCATGAGAAAATTTGGAATACTTGTCTCTGAGGATGATTTTTCAGCGGAAGGAAATATTGACTACCAATCAGCATCAATTAATGGAAAAGAGACTAATATTAACGAGGTAAGTTCTAACTTGCATCAACTGGCAAAAGCAATCAAACAGGCTTCCGAAAAACGAGATAAAGCTAAAAAGTAGACGAGCCATCTTTAGAGTCATGACCCAAATTTTTCACAACCATAACCCAACTCTACTAAGTTATTAACTCATTAGCATAGGCTATTTAATTTTAAGACTAATTAAATGCGGTATCTTATATTCATCTGTGTTTCCCTAATATTAATTGGAGGCACCATTGCAGATGTGCAAAATAATAAACATAAAGAAAACAAAGCTAACGTCTTAAACGATAAAGACTCCTCTCTGAAGCCTTATAAATTAATAAGCGTTATAGAATCGCGTCGCAACGAAAATATCGAATGTACATGGCAGGCGGTAAAAGGTGGTCCATGCCCGCCCTATGTGATTTATTACGATCAAGCTCAGTCGGACACACTCAAATTACATATAAAGAATGGAAAACTTTATCAAGGAAAAGACTTATTCGACACCAGTGATGGTGATACAGCACACACCTATCGACATGTCGCACTGATAGTCATGAACGCAAATGGTGAAATTTATGCAAGTAACCAAAATAAACGCTTTCTATTTCACCACTCCTCAATTCTTGGTGGTCGTGATCTTGCGTTTGCAGGTGAAATTCAAGTCGAACAAGGTGTAATAACAAATTTGACCAACTGTTCAGGACATTACCGACCTAAGTTTTACATGACTTATCAAATTTTGGATTCTTTAGTCGAAAAAGGGTATCTAAACAAAATCCCCGTCAATAAATGTCATCCTCGATTTATAGATCTTGATTATAACGATATCCCAACTAAAGAAGAAAACTAACGATTTTTAAAATCAAAATGCTCAACCTTCTTCTGAGTCGAAGCCAAAGTTAGATTGATATATTTACTTTCATCGGTTTGTACAACTACTGCCTAACTTATTTCTTTCCAGCCACAAGCAGTTTATGTATCAGCTGCCGCGCCTGATTATTAAAGAATTGTTTCAAATATTCTGCGCGACTTAATAGTGGACGTTATACTATAAATCTTTACTTGGAGAGGCTTATGAATGCATACGTTGCTAATATAATTAATAGTGTTTTGCTTATTCTGATATCTGGATTGGGTTATCTCTCTTCAGACTCACCCTCATTTACCGCACTGATTCCGGCTGTATTTGGAATTGTGTTACTCGCCTGCTCACCAGGCGTTAAATCTGAGAATAAAATAGTCAGCCATGTAGCAGTACTGCTTACTATACTCGTTTTTTTGGCACTAATAATGCCTCTTATGGGCGCCATTTCAAGAGCAGACACGCTAGCTATCATTAGAGTGATTATTATGATGGGGGGCGCTGCAATGGCCATATTGTTCTTTATTAAAAGTTTTATTGATGTCAGAAAAAAGCGAAAGGCTGAGTAACTTTACATAAACATATTGCTTGATTTACTTAAACAATATGGATTTTAATGAAGACTACTTACTACTTGATGGATCTGTATAATATTCATAAGAGGAATCAATTGCTCTAGAACTAAAGGAGAATTATATGCAATTTTTAGATAAATTCACTGACCATAGTTATGCCGCCTTTAGAATAGTTGCTGGATTTTTATTTCTTTGTCATGGCACACAAAAACTGTTTAATTATCCTGTCGACTTTCCCTATACGCTAAATACTATGAGCACCAGTGCTGCTGTAATTGAAATTGTTACAGGCGTGTTAATTATCATTGGCTTTTATTCACGTTATGCTGCCTTTATTGCCAGTGGCACCATGGCAGTGGCGTATTGGATGGTGCATGGACCAAATCACTTATTCCCTATCGGCAATGGAGGCGAACTTTCAGCTCTATACTGTTTTGCATTTCTCTATATTGCATGTAAAGGCTCTGGTATTTGGAGCTTGAATAGTAATTAATTTCAAACTCACAGAATATATCTATGCTTTAAGCTTACTAAAGCTCTAATTCCAAGCAGCGATATCACATGGTACTTTTCTCACTGCTTACAATTACTTGTAGTAAGATTTAGGATGCGCATGATGATTCAATTAGCTAAATTTTATATAAAATTTAATTAGATTCAGCTAGTCATGACTTCTAAACAAACTTCTATCACTATCGAACATCCCGGTTTGTGGGCCGGTGTTTTTATTTGTTCACTTTTCTTTGTCACACAAATTACTTTCAGCGCGCTTAGTCCGGTAATTCCTGACATCGAAAACAGTTTTAGCTTATCAAGTGAAACAGCTCGTTTGATTCTATCGTATGGCTTTGCAGGTTACATGGTGGGTCAGCTGGTATGGGGTACTGTTTCTGATTATGTAGGCCGGACTTGGGTCGTAACTATCAATTTAGCGCTATATGCAATTTTGGGTTTTTTGGCTGCCATCGCACCTTCAGCAAACATACTAATGTTTATTTATATTGGCATGGGGTTCTTGGCTGCCACCTACACTAGTGTAGGTAATGCAATATTAAAAGATCGCTATCAGGGTGATGACTATGTGAAGATGATGGCGAATGTCGGTATCGTGATGGCAGCGGGTGTACCCCTTGGCCCTGGGATTGCCGCACTACTAGTGAAATTGTCGCACGGGGATTGGCAAATAGCTTTTGTGTTGTTAGCAGTATGTAGCTTAATTGCATTAATAGGATTCATCAGCTTTGCGCGTTACCCTACTAATAAGACAACGCGTTCAACCTCCAAGGTAGCGACATTTGATTTATTTCGTAATCACCGCTACTTCGTTGCTCTGTTTTCATTTGGCCTGCCTTTTGGCATTTTGATTTCCTATCTAGCCACTGGTCCATATCTATTGCTGAAATACTATGAAATTAGTGAACACGAGTTTCCCTACTGGTATGGCTTAACTACGATAGTATACTTACTCGGCGCTATCATGTTTCGCCGCTTAAGTAGTTTGATAACGCCTGTTTCTGGTCTTTATTGGGGTACGTTGATAGCTTTTATTGGTGCAATGGTCTTAACACTGGTCACGCTTAGCATGCCTAATATAGCCTGGCCAGGAATACTAACACTTGCACTGATGCTGGGTGGTATTGGCATGATAATTCCAACCGGTAAAGCCGCAACGATGAATCAGGTACATTCGGCCTATGGCTTTGGTGCCTCTATGATGAAATTTACCCAAAGCGCTTGTGCCGTTGGAATATCGGCCTGGGCTGCCTTTCTATTTTCACCCCATGACATCATGCCTTTTTTATTTCTTTACCTAGGTATATGTGTGGTTGCGTTTCTCGGTGCTACGTTATTAAAAATTTGGGCATAGTAGCCTGGAATATGCGCAAACAATCCTCAGCAAGTTGGCTGTTAAGAAAAAACGCATTCATACGCAAAGCGCAATTTAAATAAAGTTATCAATAAAGATGAAATCAAGCTAATAAGCTTTTTCGACCTGCCTTTATCGATTAAACTCTTATTATATTTCAGCTAAATACACATCTAGTCGATCTTTATTAGCCACAAACTTAACTACTGATATATGGCTATTTCTCTTTGTAATACACGAGTACTCTTATTCACTTGACAAAAATATTCTCATTATGTTCTCATATTAGAGAACTTATTGAGAACAAATATGCTGACAGATCGTGAACAAGATACACTGAATTTTATTGCGCATTACTATATTAAAGAGCACCGTGCACCTTTGCTGGCGGAGATTGCGCAGGGTTTGGGGATTCAGTCTAAAGGCGTGATTCATCGCTATTTGTCTTCCCTGGAAGACAAAGGTTATATCGAGCGTAACTCGAAATCGCGTGGGATTGAGCTAGTGGATAAGCCTGATATGGATGAGCTGCCGTTATTAGGCCGTATTGCCGCGGGTAAGCCGATTGAAGCAATTGAAGATCAGCAGTTGGTGAATTTTTCTCATTTGTTAGGTGGCCCCAACCGCTATGTGCTGCAAGTGAAAGGGCATTCAATGATTGACGAAGGCATTCGTAATGGTGACTTGGTGGTGATTGAATCCTGTAACACAGCACAGAAAAACCAAATTGTTGTTGCGCTGATTGATAACGAAAACGCCACGCTTAAGCGCATTCAATTTCCTAAAAAAAATACTGTCCGGCTGATTCCTGAAAATAAAAATATGCAAGCCAAGGAATACGCCGCCGAACGCGTCACGATTCAAGGCGTGTTGGTGGGACAGGTAAGAATGTATTCATGAGTTATGAAACACTGGAAACGTGCCATTGTACTCGTCGATATGGATGCTTTCTTCGCCAGCATCGAGCAACACGACAACCCTGAACTACGCGGCTGCCCAATTGGCATTACTAACGGGCAAACCGGTACTTGTTTTATTACCTGTTCGTATGAAGCTCGCCAATACGGCGTTAAAACCGGCACGCGCGTTAAAGAAGCGAAAAAACTTTGCCCGGAAGTGATTCAAGTCCCGGCACGCCCTTATCGTTATGCCGAAGTTTCCACACAGATTATGGAAGCCTTGCAAAGTATTACACCGGATGTCGAAATTTTTTCTGTTGATGAAGCGTTTTTAGATATTACGCATTGCCAGGGGATTTACGGCAACCCTGCCAATGTGGGCACTTTAGTTAAAAATTTAATTTACGACATTGGTGGGATAACCTGCAGTGTCGGTATTAGTGGTGATAAAACTACTGCCAAGTATGCGGCTAAAAAAGATAAGCCCGATGGTCTTGTGGTCGTGCCACCGTGGAAAGCAGAAAGTTTTTTAAGTCAGGCACCGGTGACTGATTTATGCGGCATCGCGAAAGGGATTGGGCGTTACTTAAATGACCGCGGCGTTTATGTCTGTGGTGACATGAAACATTTACCCATTAGTGAACTGGGCAGGCGTTTTGGTAATCCAGGGCGACGTATTTGGTACATGGCCCAAGGGAAGGACCCAGAACCGATACAACAAACTGTACCCGCACCCAAGTCGATTGGTCACGGCAAAGTGATGCCGCCGAATACGCAAGACAAAAAAACTTTAAAAATGTATTTGCATCACATGACGGAAAAAGTCGGGGCACGTTTACGCAAACATAATTTTGAAGCACAAACTTTTTTTGTCGGTTTGCTGACCGAACAAGGTTGGTTAGCGCAAAAAATGAAAACCCAACACCCCACTAACGACAGCTACATTATTAAATTATTAGCTAATGAGTTTTTAGCGCATTGGCAAGGCCAAGGATGTTTTCAGGTACAGATCACCGCACTTGACCCGAAAGGCCAAGGACATCAGTTATCTTTATTTAACCAACGCGATACCAAACGTGAGCAAGTGAATATTGCGATGGATAAAATTAATCAACGTTATGGTGAATTTACTTTAGCACCTGCGCTTTTATTAAACCGTTCGGATATGCCGAATGTCATTGCCCCTGCCTGGAAACCGGATGGTCATCGTAAAACGGTATGAGCAGCGGCATTTTATATACCTATGAAAGTGGCGAACAACGCGTTTACTTTCATAACCCGATCGCCACCCTGCCGGTCATTTCTAAAAACGGCAATATTATTAAGATTCCCTGGGGGCGGCGTAAAAAACAAAAAGGCAATTTACCGTTAGGTGGTTGGGCACGACTGGAAGGCATTTATAAAGGCCAATGGGATCGCTGGCAACCAGTGCCGGTAAAAATTCCCGCCACCGCGTTTATGGAAAAGTCACACGATGGTGCAAACCATTGGTTTGACCTGATTAAAGGCCAATGCTTACAGGGCTTGCTGGCACGCGACCATTATGAACAACGTGTGTACATTGTCACCATTGAGCCCGAACAAGAACATGCATGGTATTATCGCTGGCCGAGAATCATTCATCAAAACTATCAAGCAGCATGTGCGGAAAATTTTCGTTAGAGCAATATCCTAAAACCATCATTGAGTATCTAGGTATGGACAATGTGCATTTCACTGCACAGCCCGAAGTATTTCCCAATACTGATATTACGGTTGCACTGCATACCGACCACGGTAATGAGTTGGCCAGCATGCGTTGGGGATGGCAACGTTCGTTTGCTAAAAAACCCTTAATTAATACACGCAGCGCCGAAGCCTGGGAGAAGAAAACCTGGTCGGAGTCGATGTATAAACGCCGCTGTATTATTCCTGCCAGTGGGTTTTTTGAATGGGATCAAAATCAGCCTAAAGGTAAAAAGGACTGCTACAAAATTACGCCCACTGAAGAAGATGGCTTTGCCTTAGGTGGGATTTATGAAATTAGTCATGATGGCGAAATGTTTGCCAGCATTTTAACCACTGCGCCGAATGCCAAGATGAAAGAAATTCATCACCGCATGCCAGTGATTATTGATAAAAATGATTTTGATGAATGGTTTGATTCGAATGATCGTTTAGCCATCACCGCATTAATGCAACCTTTAGCAAATGAGAGTATCGAACTACACAAACTCTCATAACACTCACATGACAACTAATATAAGCAGCGACATCATTGAGTCATTTAAGACTCAACTTGAAAATCATCCCGTTTACGAAGCAGTAGAGACGATTGAAGATCTCCAGTGTTTTATGGAGCACCATATATTTTCGGTGTGGGACTTCATGTCGCTGATTAAATATCTGCAAGCGCAGATAGCACCTACCCAAGTCCCGTGGTTACCCCAAGGCGATGGTAGTGTCAGAAGATTCATTAATGAATTGGTGATGGAAGAAGAGTCCGATGAAACACACATAGCCGGCAAATATTCTAGTCATTTTGAGTTATACCAAAATGCGATGAAAGAAATCGGCGCGGATATTTCATTGTCCACTTTGTTTATACAAACAGTTCAAACTGAAGGTATCAAACAAGCCTTGGCTTTACCCAACATTCCCAAACCTTCGCATGAATTTACCTCAGCGACCTTTAGTTTTCTTGAAAACAATAAACCGCATCAGGTAGCAGCAGTCCTTGCTTTAGGTCGTGAACATATTGTGCCATGTATGTTTCGCGCCATCTTGAAAAAAATTGGTGTCAGTGATCAACAAGCCCCTATTTTTCATTATTACTTAAATAAACATATTCAGTTAGATGAAGATTTTCATGCGCCTTTGTCCTTAAGATTACTTAACGGCTTATGTGATAATGAACAAGACGTAAATGAAGCCATTGATGCCGCTAATCAAGCAGTGACCGCACGTATTGTTTTCTGGGATGGGGTTTATAAAGCGATACTAGCGCGAAAAAGTTAAGTCATCTTGTTAAATCTATATGACCGTCAAATTAGCGTAAGCCAACACCAACCACTTACTACCTTCTCTTTCAAACTTAACTTGCACACGCGCACTACGACCATTGCCTTCCTGGTCGAGTACGACACCTTCACCAAACTTTTTATGTTGCACACGTTGGCCAACCCGAATGCCATCATCGTTATTGGGTGACATGTGTTTTTTAACTTTTTGCATCGGTTCAGGACGATGCACCGGTTGAGTAATACGTGCACGCGGACGTACTTCCACCATTAAGTCAGCAGGCACCTCACTAATAAATCGTGAAGGCGGGTTATAACTTTCATTACCATAGTAACGGCGCGCTTCGGCATAACACATCATTAGGTGTTCGCGCGCACGTGTAATGCCGACGTAACATAAGCGACGTTCTTCTTCGACACGCCCAGGTTCATCCATCGACATACTGCTGGGGAATAAGCCTTCTTCCATCCCAACGATAAAGACTAAAGGAAACTCTAAACCCTTTGCTGAATGCATCGTCATCAGCTGTACACAGTCTTCCCATTTAGAGGCTTGGCCTTCACCGGCTTCTAAAGCAGCATTGGAAAGAAATGCATCAAGCGGTGTCATTTGTTCATTTTCTTCACTCTCATAACGAAAGCCTCGTGCGGATTCAATCAGTTCTGCCAAGTTCTCGATACGCGACTGACCTTTTTCACTGCGGTCTTTTTCAAAGTGTGCTTTTAGGCCTGTTGCTTCAATAATACGTTCGACTTGATCCTCGAGTTCATAGTCTTTTATTTCTTCAGTGAGATTTTCAATTAGCACGACAAACTGCTTAAGTGCACCACTAGCACGTGCGGTTAATATGCCATGCATAAGTACGGCTTTAAGTGCATCCCATAATGGAATGGATTCTGCACGTGCATGATCACGAATAACTTGCAAGGTGCGATCACCAATACCACGCGGCGGATGATTGATGATGCGTTCAAAAGAAGGATCATCCACACGACTTGAAATAAGCCTTAAATATGCCAACGTATCTTTAATCTCTGCACGTTCGAAGAAACGCAATCCGCCATAAATGCGATAAGGCACTCGTTGGTTAATTAAATTTTCTTCAAGTACACGCGATTGAGCGTTAGAACGATAAAGCACAGCGGCTTCATTATGACGCCTACCTTCTTGGTTGACCCATTCTTTAATCCTGTCCACGACAAAACGCGCTTCATCATGTTCATTATAGGCCGCATAGAGTTGTATCGGCGCCCCTTCGTTACCTTCGGTCCAAAGCTTCTTGCCCATGCGACCCTGGTTATTGCTGATTAACTCATTGGCCGCTGAAAGTATGGTGCTGGTCGAACGATAATTTTGTTCGAGTCGAAAGGTTTGGGTGTCTTTGTAGTCTTTACTAAAAGAAAGAATGTTTTCAATACGCGCACCACGCCAGCCATAAATCGACTGATCATCATCACCCACTGCGAACACAGGGTTAGCGTTACCCGCTAATAGTTTTAACCAGTTATATTGAATCGAGTTAGTATCCTGAAACTCATCGACCAAGACATGGCGAAAACGATGTCGGTAATGTTTACAGATGTCTTCATTGTTTTTAAGCAGTTCTAATGTTCGCAATAATAATTCTGCAAAGTCCACCACTCCTGCTCGTTCACACGCCGCTTCATAAGCACTATAGACACGAATAAATTGTCGGCTAGTAATATCACCGCTGTCTTGTAGTTGATGCGAGCGTAAGCCTTCATCTTTACGTGCATTAATAAACCACTGTGCTTGTTTTGCCGGCCATTTAGATTCATCCAACTCCAGCCCTTTCATAATACGTTTAACCAAACGGAGTTGATCTTCTGAATCGAGAATTTGAAACGCTTGTGGAAGGTTTGCGGCTTGCCAGTGTGCACGTAACATACGATGCGCGATTCCATGAAACGTACCGACCCACATACCAGAAAGATTAGCATCGAGTAGTGATTCCACACGCCCACGCATTTCAGCAGCGGCTTTATTGGTAAAAGTGACTGCGAGTACGCCATAAGGTGAGACGCCCTCAACATTGCATAGCCAGGCAATACGATGCACCAAGACACGCGTCTTACCGCTGCCTGCACCTGCTAATACTAGAGTTGGACCAGGTGTCGCCGTGACTGCTTGGCGCTGTTCCTGATTTAAGCCATCAAGAATGGGAGATACATCCATTAATAAAAACTTTTAAAAAAACTAAACGAAATATGCAACTGCGACAGCGACTGCCACCCCTAGGGTTGCAATATAAACCGAGACCCATTTTTGTTTTTGATTTTGTTTTTCAAGTCTTTGGATCTCTTCTTGTAATCTTGCTTCATGCGTATGATTTTGTTGATTGACTTGCTGTAATACTTGATACACCAATGATGGGAGTTCAGGTGCTTGTTCCAATACTTTAGGTAAATTGCTTTTCATGCCTTTGACAAGCGCACGCAAACCGACTTGTTCGCTCATCCAGCGATCTAAAAATGGTTTTGCGGTTTGCCATAAATCGAGTTCTGGATCGAGCTGGCGACCTAAACCTTCAATATTCAGTAAGGTTTTTTGTAATAAAACTAATTGCGGCTGAACTTCCATCTGAAAACGTCGTGCTGTTTGAAATAAGCGTAATAATAAATTCCCAAATGAAATTTCACTAATCGGTTTTTGAAAAATGGGCTCACACACGGTGCGAATTGCAGATTCAAAGTGATCGATACGCGTGTTGGCAGGGACCCAACCTGATTCCAAATGTAATTCTGCTACGCGACGATAGTCACGATTAAAAAACGCGAGCAAGTTTTCAGCGAGGTAGCGCTGATCTTCAATCGTAAGTGTGCCCATGATACCGAAATCTACGCCAAGATATTTGGGATCTTCTGGCGTTTCATAAGAGACAAAAATATTGCCTGGATGCATATCGGCATGGAAAAAATTATGCTGAAAGACTTGGGTGAAAAAAATATGCACGCCACGCTCAGAAAGCTTTTTCATGTTGACGTGATTTTCTTTTAGCTTTTTAACGTCATTTACAGCAATGCCATGAATACGCTCCATCACCATGACATCAACGCGGCAATAATCCCAATAGACTTGTGGCACATATAAGTCTGAGGAATCTTCAAAGTTACGGCGCAATTGACTTGCATTAGCTGCTTCACGCAATAAGTCGAGTTCGTCCATCACTGTTTGTTCGTAGTCTGCAACGACTTCACGAGGACGCAAGCGTCGCCCATCGACCCAATAGCGATGCGCCAGATTAGCGATCAATTCCAGCACTTCCATATCGCGTTTAACTAATTTATGAACATCGGGACGTAGCACTTTTACCACGACATCAGAACCATCATGCAAGGTTGCGGCATGTACTTGTGCAATAGAAGCGGAAGCTAAGGGTTGTTCATCAAATTTAGAAAAGACTTCGGTGACAGGTGCGCCTAGTGCTTTTTCAACGATGGCGCGTGCTTCTTCGCCCGGAAACGGTGGCACACGATCTTGTAACTTTGCGAGCTCGTCCGCGATCTCATCAGGAAGCAAGTCACGCCGTGTTGAAAGTGCTTGTCCAAATTTAACGAAGATCGGACCAAGATCTTCAAGCGTTTTGCGAATGCGCACGCCATGCGAAATATCAACGCTGCGAAACCAATGCCATGGGAGCAATAAAAGAATAAAACGAATCGGTCGAAACAAATGAATGGCTAGAATGACTTCTTCCAGACCATTACGCACCAACACGACATTGATTTGTATAATCCGATAAAACTGTCGCAATAGTCGCATATTATTTTTCTTGTGTTAAACGCGCTAGACGTATTTCTAATGCATCGACTTGCGCGCTGGTATCGTCTACCTGTCGAATGAATTCATCGACCTCTACTTGTGTTGCAGCGACCTGTAGCTCATCTTGCAAATAATCACGCATATCTAAACGCAAGTTATCACCTAGTTGTTCGACAAACTCGCGCACACTTCTCACGCCTTTGCCAACTTGATTGGCAGCAACATCACCAATATACTTGGAAAGTATATCTTCCCAGTCTATTTCAATTTGGCGTAAGACATTATTGAATGTACTGGCGATATGACTGTCACCATTGATTTCAAGATCACCATTTTTAACAAACTGATTTTGATCGACCCCTAGGAAGTAGTCAGGTAATATTTTTAGCGAGGCAATAATTTCGACATCAGGTTCGACCTCATCTGTATTCACTTCTTCAAGTAATCGCTGTCTAACTTTAAATGTAATGGTGGTGTTCGGCTCGCGCAATTTTATGGATATGATTTTGTTTTCGATCTTTTCAAGATCTTTTGCGCGCTCTTGGTCACACAGCAAATAACGATTTATGCCCGCAATGATGGTATTTCGAATCAAAATATTCTCTTAGTATTTATAACCAATGTGCGCCGCCACAATACCACCTGTCATGTTGACATAACGGCACTTATCAAATCCTGCGTCTTTGAACATCTCTTGCAATGTTGCTTGATCGGGATGCATACGAATTGACTCTGCCAAGTATCGATAACTTTCTTCATCCTTTGCTATGGTTTTACCTAACCAGGGAAGTACTGAAAATGAATAGGTATCGTAAGCAGGCTTTAATAAATCATTAGG
>JBCDBX010000032.1:0-19573 GCA_039182865.1 Pseudomonadota bacterium | reverse complement strand
CTGGCAAAGCTGACAAGCATCGCGCGCATTCGAAAAGTAATCCATCCTTCATGAATGAGATTGCGCATACATGCATCTATAAAAGGATAACCTGTGCGTCCTTCTATCCATGCTTGGTAGTAGGTTTCATTATGGTCTGGTTCGCGCATGCCTTCGAATGCTGAATGCATGCACTTAAATTCAATCTCCGGTTGATCTTCAATCTTCTGGATGAAATGACAACGCCATGATAAACGAGAACCAAACGCAGAGAGATTACGCTTCCATGATTTTGCTTCGTTTTCTGATAATCCTTTACGTCTATTTTGATTAGACTTTATGACTTCACGCATAGATAGCGTTCCCCAAGTTAAGTGCGGTGAAATGCGCGAACAATATTTCTCTGATGGGCCGGGGGCAGAAAGACGATAGATATATTCACATCCGCGTTCTGATAAAAAACTTTTGAGTGTCTGAATAGCGGCACGCCTTCCACCGGTTTGCGTGACGCCAGGTACCTTGCTACCAAACATAGAATCATCTTTTGAGGGAAATTGCCCGATGTCAACATCTTGAACAGGTGTTAACGATCTAGGTTTTGGGATTAGATCCTCCGACATACGTTTATTACGTATCTTCGACCAGCCATCACGATCTTTTAAATGCCGCACGACACCGTTACAGGGATATTCATGCAACTCAACCGAATGATGAGCACACCATTGAATAACATCTTTGTCTCGCTGATAAGTCCAGCCGTTACCAGTTTCTTCATGGACATAAATGCCATTGATTTGATAGTCATCATGAAGCCTATCAAAGACATCAATAGTTTCACCGACTCGTATGATTAGACATTGTCCTAATTGACTGCAGTCTTCACGCAGCTCTGTTAAACAATCATGAATAAAATGCCAGTGACGCCGAGACGCAAATATTTGCTGCCAATAGTTTGGTTCTACTACATAAACCGGTAGAACGGGCAAACCTGCCTGCGCAGCCTCAAAAAGTGGAGCGTGATCATGAATACGTAAGTCACGTTTGAACCAAACGACATTAATACCCAGAGTCATATATTGCTCTTATTTCGCCGGCAACGTTCAGAACAATATTTCACTTCGTCCCAGACCTTTTCCCATTTCTTGCGCCACGAAAAAGGTCTTTGACAAACAGGGCAAATCTTCTTTGGCAAGTCAGACTTTTTCATGATTCTCCAATGCTTTGAAAAATTTTCGACTATCGATATTTACAGCCTCTGCTTTTTCTTCTCCCATACGCTCTAAAGTGCGGTAGATCATGCTTAGTCTAGGGTTACCTCGAAGCTTATCTTCATTGCGAATGAGGAAATCCCAATATAAGTAGTTAAACGGACAAGCCTCAGGTCCATTCTTTTTGCTAACTTTATAGTGGCATCTTTTGCAGTAATCCGACATCTTATTGATATATGCACCGCTAGCAGCATAGGGCTTAGAACCCAGCACACCGCCATCAGCGAATAAAATCATCCCAGTGACATTCGGAAGCTCCACCCATTGATAAGCATCCGCATAGACAATCATGTACCACTCATTTACCTCTATTGGATCAAGTCCTGCAACCAGTGCAAAATTACCCAGCACCATAAGACGCTGAATATGATGCGCGTAAGCATTTTCTTTCGTCTCTTTTACGCATTCGCTAAGGCAATTCATCTGAGTCTCACCACTCCAAAATAAATCAGGAAGTTTGCGTTGTGCTTGCAAAAAGTTTTCAGTTTCATAGTCCGGCATCTTCAACCAGTAAATACCGCGCATATATTCTCGCCAGCCTATGATTTGGCGGATAAAACCTTCAACTGCATTGAGTGGCGCTTTCTTATCATAGTAAGCATATTCTGCTGCCTTTACACATTCCATCGGCAACAGCAATCCGCAATTAATGTAAAAGCTTAAATGAGAATGAAACATCCATGGCTCGTCCTGCACCATGGCATCTTGATAATCGCCAAACTTTATAAGACGTTGGGAGATAAATTTATCAAGAGCTTGTAAGGCATGTTCTCGCGTTACCGCAAAATGAAATGGCTCTAGATCACCAAAGTGATCAGAGAAGCGTTCCGCCACTAAGTTAATCACATTCCGTGTTATCTCATCTGGTCTAGACATATAAGTTTGTGGAATATGAAGACCTTCTTTCGGTGGTTTGCGGTTTTCACTGTCATAATTCCATTCGCCACCTTCCGGTTTGTCGTCATCCATGAGGATGCCGTATTTTTTACGTATCTCACGATAGAAATACTCCATGCGTAGCTGCTTACGTCCATTAGCCCACTGCGCAAAATCATCATGTGTGTAAAGAAAACGGTCATCATTACGGATATCAATAGGAATTCCTAAGTCCCATTCCTTGATATTTTGCAGCACTCTATATTCCGCAGGTTCAGTGATAATAATAGAACTTGGCTTATATAGGGCAATCGCTCTGGTTACCTCATTGCGAAATGATCCAGCGTTATCAGGATCATCGAGTTTTGTATAATGAACTTTGTAACCTTGCAGAGCTAGCTCTTCTGCAAAGTGCCGCATCGCTGAAAAAATAAAAGCAATCTTCTTTTTATGATGCTTAACATATGTGGCTTCCTCCCACACTTCACACATAAAAATTACATCTTTTTCAGTATTGATATCCGAAAGACTTGAAATCCCTATGTTGAGTTGATCGCCAAGTATAAAACGCAAATTCATGATGGTGATGTAGCATTTCTATAAATAAAGAAAATGAAAGATGACCGTATTCTTTCTTCATTCTCTTTGTCAACTAATCCGCATCGTATTAAGAGTAAGTTACAGTACATGAGATTCAAATTCCTAAAATATAAAGAATGTTTGACAACTAGAAATAAACTGAAAAACTAGAAGAAAGTTTAGCTAAATCTTATAGGTTTCAGAGAGAGCAGTTAATTTTGAGATAATATAGTAAAGTATCAACATAAAGTTCTAGCCTCAAATCTTTAGCTTGAAACTCAAAGTCTCTATCTTCGGCGAGATTTAGAAAGCAAGCTTGATCTTAAGGATAAAATTATAATTATGAGAATTGGTGTACCAAAAGAAATTAAAAACCAAGAATATCGAATTGGATTAACTCCAGATGCTGTCAAGGAATATATTAAGCATGGCCATAGTGTATTAGTGGAAGCCGACGCTGGAATAGGCATTGGATCTGATAATCAAGAATATATCAATGTAGGTGCCGAGATCGTACAAACTGCATCTGAAGTTTTTCTAAATGCTGACATGATTATTAAAGTTAAAGAACCACAGCCAAATGAATGTAAGTTGTTAAGAGAAAATCAGATACTTTATACCTATTTACATTTAGCACCTGATCCCAAGCAAACACATGGATTGCTTGAGTCAGGTTGTACGGCTGTTGCTTATGAGACAGTTACTGATGATCAAGGTGGGTTGCCGTTATTAGCGCCAATGTCTGAAGTTGCGGGTAAATTATCTATTCAAGCTGCGGCAAAATGTCTGGAGAAACACCATGGTGGAGCGGGTTTGTTATTAGGTGGTGTGCCAGGAGTTTGTCCTGCAAGAGTTGTTATTCTCGGAGGAGGGGTGGTTGGCACTAATGCAGCAAAAATAGCCATCGGTATGGGTGCAGAAGTGACAATTTTGGATCGCTCACTTAAACGCTTGCGTGAGCTTGATGATTTGTTTGGTGGAAGAGTCCGTGTTATTTATTCGACTCAATCCGCTATTGAGAGTGAATTAACTTTAGCTGATGTCGTTGTCGGAAGTGTGCTGATACCGGGTGCTTCTGCGCCGAAATTAGTGTCTCGTGAGATGTTAAAGACTATGAAAAAAGATTCCGTCTTAGTGGATGTTGCGATTGATCAAGGCGGCTGTTTTGAAACTTCAAAGCCTACAACTCATGCAAAACCGACATATGCAGTTGATGGAGTGATACATTATTGTGTTACTAATATACCAGGAGCGGTGCCAAGAACTTCATGTTATGCGCTTAATAATGCGACATTAACTTATGGGCTAGCACTCGCAGATAATGGCTTAGCCGCATTTGATGATCCGCATCTCTTGTCTGGATTAAATATTTACAATGGCAAAGTAACAAATAGGTCTGTTGCTTTAAGTTTAGGATTAGATTTCTATGATCCCACGAGTATTTTATTAAAAACTAACTAATAATATTTTTCTTCAAAAGTCTTAGCTTTAGTTAGGCATCTTGTTCGAATCAGCCTAAGGCACTCTCTCTACATGGCTCCATTCCGCCGCTCCTGATCTTCTCGGATGCTCGCTCGGAGGAGAGGAACGCGATCAGTCGCTTCGCCGCTTCGACCTCCTTAGATCCTGCTACGATCGCGACTGCGAATATCTGGTTAAGCTGAATCTCTTCAGCAAGTACGCCTGCGAGTTCTACCTTCGGTGCGTGAATGATCTCACTCGCTGGCATAACTGCAAGGTCCGCTTCTCCCGTCACTACCATCGCTGCTGAGTCTGTACCACGTGGCGTAGTCTTGACGTTAATTTTGTCAACGAGGCCGAGCCGCGGAAAGACCTCCTTTGTAAGGAAGAGGCCAGTTGTGCTACTCGGAATTGCAACAGCTCCGGCGTTCAAAATGACTTGTTTGAAAGCTTCGACGGTACTGATGTCTGGTTTTGGAGTCCCTGTGCGCACGGCAATCCCAAGAGGTGTACGCGCCAAGTCTACGTCTGTTCCTGAGGAAATTCGGTTTGCGGTGATTAGCTCCGCGAGACCCTCCCTCGATAGGATGACCACATCGCAAGTCACGCCCCGTGCGAGCTGCGCGCCAATCGTTTGTGGCCCCATTCCCTGTGAAGAACCGGAGCCTGTTGCAACTTTTATATCAGTTGAATGCTCAAAATCTTGCAGCAACTGCTCGTAAGGTCCGAAGAATCCGCCCGAAATCAGCACCTTTATATGTGTTGTCACGCGTGTGGTCAAATCAGAGTCTCACAATTGCAATAACGGCGTTCCATCAACGAGATGAGTAAGCAGACATTCTTTGATCCGCGCCAACTAACATGTGAGTTAAAGGGCAAATGCATGTCGCGCGAGTCTGTAGTTGAGCGACTTGTAATATTTGTTATTCATATGTCTAAATAAGTTTTGTCAAAAGAATCGAAGTAATAATCTTAACTATATAAAGTTTTAGTACTAATATTAATTGTAATTATAATGTACAAAGTGGATACGCGGTACTTGAGAGTTATTGCTTACATCTTCTAAAGGTTGAAAGCGGAAATTAGCCTGCCTAAAAATCAAAGATGTTAGGTAAGTACTTTTAAGGTAAGTAATAGAACTTAAAAGTGTAAAGGTCATTCCTCCAACTAATATCTAAAATGTATCGGTTGTAGTTTAACTTTTCTAGAATTCTTCAGATATTTGAGTCATTTGTTAATATACTAGATTATTATTTCGTATATATATTTAATTTACCAATGTGTAACGTCGAATAATTTACATGTGAGCGCTATGGACAAAGTTTTAGTCGTTGGTGGTAGAACCACAGGATTGATGATGGCTTTAGAGTTAGCTAGGCGTGGGATTCCAACACGTTGCATCGATAAATCGCCTGGTATCGACCCACATGTTCGAGCAAATTTACTTCACTCTCGTTCATTAGAAATTTTTCAGAGTCTCGGAATTGCAGAACAAGTCACTAAGGGCTCTATCGAAGAAAAGGGCTATGTTTTCTATCGCGATAGGGAATTGATAGGTGAATGTCTTCACAGTCCGATCGACTCACCCTTTCCATACGGCTTATCGCAATCTCAAGCTCATGTTGAAGCAACACTTGAGAAATCATTAAATAGCTTAAATATTAAAGTTGAGCGACAAGTATCGCTAACAAGCATTGACCAAGATAGCAATGGCTTGTCGGTTTGTATGCAACATTACGATGGGAGTGAGGAGATAAGTCGACACCAATGGCTCGTTGCATGCGATGGTGCACATAGTACCGTGCGACATCTTGCAGGAGTTAATTTTCCGGGGGAGGGTGACGATGTGGAATACATCCTAGGTGACATAGTCATGACAGGAGACAAAGAGCTAGAAGGATGCAAAGGACATGTCTTTTTTCATGACAATGGTGAACTCTTCGTATTTACTCGGCTTCCCGGTAATAGACAATTTATTGTAGCCACCCTACAAGGTGGTACTAGTCTTGATAGAGAACCTACTCTTGAAGATTTGCAGTCGATTGTTAGTGAAAGGGCGGGTTCTTATAATTTGTCTGACCCACAATGGTTAGGTCGCTTTAAAATTAATTATCGTATAGCGTCACAATACCGAACCGACAGAATATTTCTTGCCGGTGATGCAGCCCATGTTCATAGTTTATTAGCTGGAATCGGCATGAACACTGGAATTCAAGATGCATATAACCTGGGTTGGAAGCTAGCATTGGTTGCAAGTCATCAAGCAAGTGTTGATATTCTTGATACATATGAAGAGGAGCGGAAATTTATTGCTGAAGATGTGCTGAACATGACTCATGGAATTACGGATACGATGGAATCTTATCCTGGGCTCACGCAGGGTGAGCGCGACAAACTTATATCACATCTTTTTGTGCCTGAGGCAGAAAGACTTAATGCAGCACGCCATTTACAAGAAGTAGACATAGACTACTCTAAAAGTAAAATCAGTCTTGTAACAGATGATACATTTTCTGGTGGCCCGGCCGCAGGGAGTCAAGCACCTGATGCGGAAGGTTTGATTGTTGCAGGAGATACTACTAGTTATTTTAGATTACCAGCAGATAAACAATTTAGATTGTTACTCTTTTGCAACGATATAAATGAACCTCTAAGTGTACTTGTTAAGCAAGCTTTAGATAAATCTATGCGTTTTGCAACATGGCTTAAGCCTTACATTATTGTGTTGGAACAAAACCAAGCTTTTACTGATTTTGAGAAAGATTATGCGGTAGTTATCGATCAACAAGGGCTTATGCATCAAAAATACGCTGCGCATTCATCTTGTATTTATTTGATAAGGCCTGATGGTTATGTTGCTTATCGAAGTTTTGAAATAAAAAGTGTTTACAAGTACTTTGATCATTTGGAGTATGCGCTTGCATGATCTCCCCAACATTCGAAGTTGTTAAGTAAGTGCTTGTAAGATAAGAAGCAAGGGTTAAAGTACAGTAAGTCTACTCTCCAACATTACCCCAAAACATTTTAACTTGCTGGAGTCGGTAGCTGTATAAAGGTGTTTATTAGTAATTGTTCCACTTGCTCTGGGTTAAAGAGTCAGCTATTACTCACACACATATCATTTGCGTGGTGTAATTTTCCAAGTGTCATCCGATTGTTTACAAAGCATGTGCACGGCTGATCCAGCTGACGAATAATTAGGTGCAGCATTGTAAAATTCTATTGTTCGACAACGAAGCCCCGACTTGGTAGTTGTTTCAAGGATTTTCATTGTTCCAAAATTATCCGTTTGATCATTCTCCCACGAGCTAATCTGGCCATTAGATCCATTCTCTAAAAGCTCCTCGCCTGTGCTCATTAGCAAACTCCAATCTTCATCATTAAAATTGACTAAAGGGCTTCTTTCTAGCCAAGTCCAATTATTTGCACTTGAAATAGGAATGCTGAATAGTATGAGGGTTAAAAGCGCTAAGAATTTAAGATAAGCATTAGAAGAAACATACATAGATCATATCCATTAGATTAATTATATTTGCAGAATATATTCGAAATACATGACCTCTACAAGTAAATTGAGTACCCATTCCTTAAATCTCAACTGATTAAAGGTTGATATTCTCCTCAAACTTCTAGGCGGTTAAGTAAATGCTTATAAGATTAGAGCTAGTGTAGAAAGAGCAATAAGTTATGTTCTCAAATATCACCTCAAATGTTTTGTTTTGGTGAAATCTTCTTGCACATCCTTAAATTTAAATGTCTGATATTAGCCGAAAAGATGACATTCAAGAATTTATAAAGTGAACTATCGATTAGACAGCCTAATATGTCAATTTCATAATTACATCCTTATGTTCAGGATATAACTCTAAAAGTGCAGATCGCTTTGGTGCTTCGAAATCCTCAAATTCAAAACCTGGCGCAACAGTGCATCCTACAAGAGAAAACGTGTTCTCATCATTTACATTTGCAGCAAAAAAGTCACCTCTCCTAATCACTATTTGAAAGGATTCTCCTCGGTCGAGATTTCGACCTAATTTGACTTGTTCATATTCTCGATTTTGCTTGATGATGTGTACTGTCAAACTGCTTCCTTCATAGAAATGCCATATTTCTTCTTGTTTGATTCGATGGAAAGCAGAGAATTCAGTGCTTTTTAGTAAATAAATAATTGATGATGAATAGGTTCTCTTGCTGGGAAATCTTTCAGGCAAAGAATCTTTGGGAATAAATTCATCTGATCGATAGATTTCTTTAAACCATCCACCTTCTTCTGGTAATGGGATCATTCCTAAATCTTCAATCCACTGCTCAGCATTTCTCATATTTTATCCTTTGCTTATAAGCATTAAAGAATTAAAGTTATAGTTACTAGCTAATAATTCATTAAATGATTTTTTAATAAGTTCTTTAGGAATCATAGGAGATATTTTATAGTGTCGCTATTATTTTAAATAATATTCTTATGCTTTGCACAAACTGACGTGAATCATCTCTAATAATAACAAGCAGTATTATATGACGAAAAAATACTAAATTAATGATATCTCATTATCTAAATATAAATAAAAAATTATTAATCGGCTTATGTAACTTTATAGCCATTAATTTAATCTGTGTATCTACTTTATATAGCCAGTCAGAAAACACATCTAGTATTGTCCAGATGCCCGAGACCAATTGTGAAATTCGAGTTTGGTATAATTTTCAAGTCGTCGCAATTCCTATAATAAACAAATATTGGATAGAGCAAGGCTATAGTTTGTCGCATCGCGCGCATATGGCCTTCTCAATTAGGCAGAATGCACGAACTTACTCACGTTTTATGATTAATGATCAGGAAGTTATAAAAACGTTTGAAAGTCTTGACATTGAAAAATATGGAAACCCTAATGGTCCTACATTTGAATATTTATTTAGTAAATATAAGCAGGAAGGACATGATGATGATGAAGCTTACGAAGCAATCATAGTTAGTGCGAGCAAGACAAATCCCATCTATGACAAAGAATGTTTGATTAATTCCAATTAAATTATTTTTTTCATATGATATGTATAATTAATTACTGGTAGGCTTGGAGAGCAAGCATACACTCCTCAATTATCGAATTAATGTTAAATAGAAATAAGAACGGCCTTATCTAGAGGCCACATAAGTAAATAAGAAAGCAAAAGTATTATGTATTTAATTTACCGAGGTAAATTAATAATCTTTCCTTCAAAATCAATGTCCAATAATTTCAAATCACACAGACGATCTGCGCTAACATCTGAAGGACTTTTTTTAAGAGCAATAAAGTTTTTAAACTTTCTTGCTTTAATAAACTACAAGCTACTTATTGTTTTGTATAAATCAGTTAATGTATGTCAAATATAAAAGCCAGAATAAAAAATGAATAAATCAGTACAATTCCAACAATAACTGTAGTGATTAAATCTTTAATAGCCTTTTTGTGTTCAGTCTCAGTCATATCAAACTCCACTTAAAAAGTTTAAGCTGTAATGCGTAACGAATGACGCACAATATGAGATGCTCAATTAGTAACCACTTAAATCCTAATTTTAAGACATCCAATTATAATTCTATTAAAATATATAACATTCAAGTATTCTATTGAACTTAATCAGATATGCCAACAGAAAATTTTAAGAAAGAGCTTTTTTCACAATTTGGCACAATTGCAAAAGCACTCAGCAATGGCCACAGACTGGAATTATTAGAGTTTCTTGCTCAAAGCGAACAAAGTGTGGAGGATTTGGCTAAAGCTACTAAATTGACTATTGCAAATACTTCTCAACATCTACAAGCACTTCGTCGTTGCGGTTTAGTTGATACACGAACACAAGGGCATCGAGTTATATACCGCTTGACTGATGATGAGGTGATGAAGACAGTTAGATGTATTCAAAAAATCGCTGAAAAAAATCTCAATAAGGTAAACGATCTAATTGATTCATTTTTAACATCGAAAGATAGCCTTGAACCAGTTACGTGTAATGAATTGTTGAAGAAAGTCGAGCAAGAATCTGTCACTGTACTTGATGTTCGCCCTCAACATGAATATTTATCAGGTCATATTCACAGTGCAATTAATATTCCACTAGATGATTTAGAAAATAAACTCTCTTTACTCTCTAAAGATCAAGAAATTATTGCTTATTGCAGGGGTGCTTACTGCATGTTGTCTTATGAAGCCGTCTCTAAATTACGCTCACTAGGCTATGAGGTACGACGACTAGAAGAAGGGTATCCAGAGTGGAAGTCACTAGAGTCTAAATTAAATTAATCACGGAAATAAAATTCTCACCCCAAAGATCGAAGACGATAAGTAAGTGCTTGTATGAAAAGGAGTAGGGGTTAAATGAAAATAAGTTATGATTTCAACTTTACTATAAAAAATAATAGGAATGTCCTCGGCATAATTGATTTGCGCATAATAGCCATGTGCATGTCTGGTGGAGGTGGTAGCTACTTAAAAGTTCATCTATCTCTTTGACAGCTTTACAGTTAGTAGCATACCTCATTCATTTATGCCCCCAAATTTTACCTTAAATGTCTTGGTTGTTGTTGGACGTTAATAAATCTTTTTATACATCATCCAAAGTGAGTTCTATTCTTTTCTCTATTAAACCGAACTTATCTAAATAGTTACCTATAGTCATATATGTAGCAGTTTTAATGCCATTAGTATGATCTCTAGTGGTTGCGCCCTCAATGAATATTGAACCTATTACTAGTTTTAATCCAGAGATATGAACTGTCTGAGGTTCAAAATGTTCAGTAGAGATTTTCTTTAGCTTCTCTATATCTGTAGTTTGATAGATTGCAGCATTTATTATATCAAGTGTATGTTCGGTACAATTTTGAAACTTTGTGTTATTAGGATTCGCCATTACTGAGTATCTAGGGTTATGAAGTAATTCATTTTCTTTGTTGATTATTACTTCTAAAATTCTTTCTTGTAACTTACGATCGGGAATGATGATGCCAGCTTTTAATGATTGTACTCCGGAAAAAAAGTCAAAAGGGAAATCTACTGCTAAATAACTTTTATCAGGATCATCAGAGTCTTGATATAAGTTATAAATCGCATAGCCAGGACTCTGCCCACCGTCTTCCGTACTTATCATGGAATAAACCCCAATCGCGGTATGTGTGTAGTGAATACCTCTAGGTAATGAAGCTGGATCTCGACCTACCCGCCCAAGAATGATCACTTTAGCTTGGTTTTGAGCGGCTACACGCTCGACCTTCTTCGCGAGTTGCGCTATGTCATCTGGGTTAAGGTAAGTATTCGTTATGGCCGCACTACTATCTGCGGATACAGCCACTGAAAAGTATGTAAATAAAAAGTTAAAAATCAAAATGTATATCAATTTTTTCATGATGGCTGTCTCCTTGAGAGTTAGATCATCTGATCAGGGGTTGGGGTCTTAGTAATGACTTCATCGCCTACCTCAAAAGGCTCGTTGGCGTAGTCCCATAAATCATCACCTGCTTGACCACTTAGCTCACCAACCTTGCCGGTGGCTTTAAGTGGAATCGCGATCACTCCTGATGCGGTCTTGACTGTGCCCACTGAAAGGTGGCCTGCTGCCTGGGCTGAATGTTCAAGTGACTGACCAGAATGTCTAATGCCTTCACCTGCATGTGCCATTGATGTCATAAGTGATAATCCCATCAAGGCACTTATTAAGTATGTGTTATGTCTTTTCATGATTGTTTCCTCGTGTTTGTTGTTGACGAGGAGAATCCTAACAAAAGTATAAATAATTAAAACAATATTATAAAAAGTAGCGCTATATTTGACTATAAGTATTAATAAATAATACTATATGCTTTTGGAGGTGCCCATGGCTAAGTCAGAAGTACTCATTGATCAACTCAAAATAGTCTTAAAGCAACAAGGAATGACCTATTCCATGTTGGCGTCCAGACTGAATATTAGTGAAGCTAGCGTGAAACGTATCTTTTCCAAGTATCACTGCAGCTTGGAACGATTAGATGAAATCTGTGAAGCATTGGGGATCGATGTGATTGATCTTGCTAATTTAGTCTCGATATCTAAAACATTAATCAATCATCTAACGGAACAACAAGAACAAGAGTTAGTGAAGAATGAAAAGTTATTGCTAGTCGCCGTGTGTGCACGCAATCATTTAGCGTTTGAAGAAATTATTAAGCAATACGATGTATCCGACATAGAATGTACGAGATTATTAGCTCACTTGGATCGTATCCATTTTTTAGAGCTTCTTCCAAATAACAGAATCAAACTTTTAGTTGCGGCCGATTTTCGTTGGCTGCCTAATGGGCCGGTGGAAAGATTTTATGCCAAACAAGTTCAGGAAGATTATTTTAACTATGCATTTTCGAGTGTAAATGAACAACGCATTTTTCTATCAGGGTATATGTCAGAGCATTCGTCGAAAGCAGTTAATAAAAAAATAAATGCACTTGCAAGTGAGTTTCAGGAATTAACTAAGCAAGATTATGCAGAGGAGTTATCTAACAAAGCTAACTATGCAATGGTATTATCGATTAGGCCATGGGAATTACAATCATTTGAAAAGCTTAGAAGGTAAGTGATTGAAAGTATTACGATAGGTCGCCGATTTGTAATCATGTATGCAGTTAGCGAAAATGTTATATCTAAGAAATTATAGTTTGAAATGAAATATATAATCTGTTTTACATTATCCTTTTTTTATTCGGCAAGTAGTTTGGCTAGCAATAGCAGCAGTCTAATCAAGCTAGATAAGGTTACTGAAGAGCTTCATCGGTTTCATGATATCAATGAAGCGATTTCCGAAGGCTATGTACACTATGATGGTTATGACACTTTTAGTATGGGTGAACACTGGTATAACAAAAAAGTATATGAAACTAATACCTGTGATGAATCAATACCAAGCCATCTTCAATACTTAGTCATCAATGGTGAAAGAAAGCTCATCGGTACAGGTTATGTATGCTTACCCCAAACATATGTTCGTCAAAAAAATGAAATGTTTGGTCAAAATGTCATTTGGCATACACACGGCCCTGCTTGGTGTTTACTACCTAATGGCTCAACAGAAGATTATCGGGACCTAGCCGATTCGCTACCCAATGCATTTACTTCAGCCGATTGGCAAACTATATGCAGGCAAAATGGTGGTACACCAGTATCGCAAGACATAAACATGTTACATACATGGAATTGGATACCAGCACCAAATGGTAAATTTGCCCATGAAAATTATGCTATCCCTTTCTTGAGAGTTGGGTTGCCGATTCCTGATGCCTCGTTTTTAAATTCTGAAATAGGCGGTAAAACAATCAATCTTTTAAAGTTAGCACATGGCGACACCCAATGGTGGTATTGGCGTGGCTTCACTGTGATTGGAGCTGATAATATTCAGAGACAAAAAGGATGGCAGATACTTCAAGAAGCTAGGATCAAAGGACAAGCTATACAAAATGAAATGATTAAGATCGCAAGTCTGGATGATGATAATTTTTCAATAGCAGCAGATTCTGGAGAAAAGCAAATTAGTATCATGCATAATGAATTAACAGCAGTGTTCACAAACGAACAAATGAAAGCATTAACTAATTATATTTCATCTATAGAGACACATGAACATCATGATCATGAGCATCACTGATTAAACAAATTATAATTTAATGATCGATAAAATCATTCCTGCAATCAAAATACAAATTGCATTATTAAGTTTTTTATTCGTGCTAAATACATCATTATATGCAGCAGAGTCTTTATTTGAGTCCGATATATTCAAAAATACCAACCTGACATCACATTGTCATGATTCGGTAGCATCTTGGGAATTACCCAGTACTCATTACTATCCATATGAGGGTAATCGTGTGCTCTGGATTCAAGCAAGAACTAGCAGAGAAGCTCTAGAAGCATTAGTTCCAAATCCATTAAAAATAAATTCAGATAATACAATTATATTTTTTATTGGCAGGTTGAACATTACTCAACCTAGTCCAGATCCTTATAACGAAGGCGGAATAGTCGTTCCCGTTACATATATAGACAATGATTCTGGCGCACCTAAGAATTCCGTTTTCATTCCAATTCTATATTTAAATAAGAATAATCCAATTATAGGTGGACGTGTTATTTATGGCGCGAATAAATATCTAGCAGAAATCAATATAATAGAAACTGAAAATACTGTCAGTGCCACAGTTAAAAAATCTGGAGTTACATTAATTGATATGAAAGTGACATTACATAATCAAATTATCGATTCTGATACCAATCAGGATAGTAGTGGCTGGATTGCAGTCAAATGCAATTCACCTTCTAATATTGGACATGTAAAATTTGAGACTTTAAGTTTGGCGAATGTCAGTGAGCAAATAATTCATGAATTACAAACTGGAGATGGTCAACTAAGTCTGGGGACGAGTAAATCAGATCCATTAGCTGATATACCAATATTAGAAATACTAAGTGCTGGATTTCAGATTGAAAGTCATGTGCTGAGAGATAGTGAAGTTATTCACAAATACGCGCGTGATTAGCTGGTTGCTCTAAATGACCTCTTTTGAGCAAAATGCGGAAACTTCGCACCTCCAAAATCGAATTTAAGTTCTATAGATTTTAAAACGACCTAGTAAAAAGCATTAAGCAAATGCCTCAACCAAAAAATCTACAAAGGCACGTACTTTTGCGGTGAGGTATTGCCGATGTGGATAAACTGCATAAACATCATGCTTTATTTCATCGTAGTCATCTAATATTACTTTTAAATTGCCGTTCTCCACTTCCTTCTCACAAGTAAAAAGCGGTAACCGTGTAATACCAATTCCGTTAACTACCATCGCTACTTCAATGATCGAGCTATTACACAATGCTCGTGGATCAACTGTAACATTTGTACGTACACCGTCTTTATGAAAACTCCATTGTGTCGGCGATGTTAATAATGAATAGGCAATGCAATCGTGATGTACTAAATCTTCAGCCTGTTTAGGACATCCTTTACGTTTTAGATAATCGGGTGATGCAACGACTACACTCCTTGAAGATGTGAATCTACGTGCCACCAGATTGCTATCTTTAATAGCGTCGACACGGATTACTACATCATAGCCTTCTGCCACTACATCAATAAGTCGGTCATTAAACTCCACTTCTAGTTTCACGTCAGGATAACGGTGCATAAATCGCGGCAAAACATCGAGTAAGTAATTTGTACCAAAACTTCCTGGAGCATTAACTCGAAGTAAGCCATTCGGCTTTTCTTGTAATTGGTTGATTGAGCGCTCTGCGTTTTCAGCATCATTCACTATCTGACTTGAGCGCTCGTAAAATGCGCGACCGGTATCGGTTAGACTAATAGTACGAGTCGTGCGATTAAGTAAGCGGCTGCCAAGGCGTTTTTCGAGACGTGTGATCTCTTTACTTACGTAAGATGTGGAATGTCCTAAGGCACGTGCCGCAGAAGTAAAAGATCCAGCATTAATCACTCCGACAAATACAGCCATACCATCTAATACATCAGTTTTTGCGATTTTTTGGGTCATTTCCCACTCTATTATCATATATATGGAAATAATGTATTTCTACTTACCATATTTATCGTTATATGTGAACAGTATATAGTTTTTTCATGTTATCAATTTAACCGGCGTTAGCCAGATTTCCTGGATAAAAGAAGCCAAATAATCGGAGACAGCAACATGAAAATACTCGCGTTTGCAGCAACTAGTAACACAAAGTCCATAAATAGCCGTTTGGTCAAATACGCTGTTAATCAACTTGCCAAACAGTATAAAGAGGCAAACACCGAGATACTCGACATCAATGATTATGAATTACCTCTATTCAGTGAAGACAGAGAAGAGCAGCTCGGGCAACCAGACTTGGCAAAGGAATTTCTAGACAAGATTGGTAATAGTGATGCGGTGATAATTTCTTTTGCTGAACACAATGGTTCATATACCGTAGCCTATAAAAATATTTTTGATTGGGCATCACGAATAAATCGAAAAGTTTTTCAAAACAAGCCCATGATACTTCTAGCTACTTCACCTGGACCAAGTGGTGGTTCTAATGTTTTAAAATCTGCTAGTGCATCAGCTCCGCACTTTGGTGGCTTTGTAAGAGCCAGTCTTGCAGTACCTAGTTTTCACGATAATTTTGATATTGAAAATAATCGAATCACTAATGCAGAAATCAACACTCAACTACTCACTGCGCTCAATAGTTTATTTGAGGCCTCTAATTCTGAAATCAGGCAAGTGGCCTAACCTAAATATTGCGAGAATAATATGAAAATTTTAAAGAGAGATAGTTTGAAAGAAGGCGGATTCGCAGGCTTAAAAGAGCATCGCTTGATTAAGGACCCAGTAATTTTTGGCTCGCAGGGAAATGAGGATGGTAGCTGGCCAGGCTTGGAAAACTTTGTATACCTTGCTGATGCTCGTTTCTTGCCACACGGAGAAACTCGTATGCATAGTCATCATGAGATAGATGTCATCTCTTTAATGGTTGAGGGAAATATCAAACATGAAGGTTCTTTGGAGCATGGGAAAAGTTTGTCTCGTAATGAAGTACAAGTTCAAAGTGCAGGTGGAGAAGGCTTTTCTCATAATGAAATTAATCCAGACGACAGCTGGAACCGAATGATACAACTATGGGCGTTGCCAGAAGTTGCCGGTCAACCTGCTCGCTATAAAGTTTATAAACTCGATAAAGAAGGACTTACTCGTATATACGGCAGTGATAAAACTAATGATAGTAATTTTGCATCAAAAACGAAAATTGATGTAGGGATGCTTAGTAAAGATCAACAAATAAATGTGGATGGCGTGTTTCTAGCATATATCACCCGTGGGAAAGGAACTGCAAATAATGAACAAGTAGCAGATGGTGATTTGATTCGAGGCGGTTCACTAGAGTTTAAAGCAAGTGAAGATGTGCAATTAATAGTTATTCATACAAGTTCTAAATAAGTTGGAGGAATGAAAAATTAGTCTTATAGTGTATTTCTAGTCACTATTTTATTTGATCAAGGGAGGATAAATGGCTGAAAGAGATGCTGAGCTGGAGGTATATGCGCGACAAGGCTATGGTCATAAAAGTGGATTTGGTAAAAAACCAGCGGTAGTAGTTGTTGACTTTGTAAATGGATTCGCTGATCCAGATCAGTTTGGAGGCGGTAATATCCAAGAGGCGATCAAAAGTACTGTGAAGCTCCTAGATTCAGCACGCAAAGTACCAATTCCAATTGCATATACGAGAGTTGTTTATGCTGATGACCAGTCTGATGTTGGTATTTTTTGTCTTAAGGCACCAAATTTAGCTAAGTTAACTGAAACAGCTCATGCTAGTCAGATTGTTGATGAATTGGCTCCATTGCCAGGTGACTATATAGTTAGAAAACTTCAGCCGTCCGCATTTTTTGGGACAAATCTCTCTGCTTGGTTGATTATGCATGGTGTTGATACTGTAATAGTCACGGGATGCACGACTTCCGGTTGTGTAAGAGCGACCGTTGTTGATTCAATGAGTTATAACTTTAGAACAATCGTTGCGAGTGATTGCGTTGGAGACCGTGCAATTGGGCCACATAATGCAAATATGTTTGATATGGAACAGAAGAATGCTGACTTAATGACACAACATGAGATATCTGAACTTTTACTTAATTGAATAACTTTAGAATGATAGGAATAGCACATAATTAAATGTTACTCCGCTATTATGACTAAAGTAGATATTCTCGCCGAGAATCGAACTTAGGTTCTAAGAATTAAAAAAACTTAATATAGTCGGCGATTTAAGATTTACTTATATTTAGCTGACGTAATGAATTCACCAAAACCTTCACACCATATGATGACCGTATTATATTTTGATGGATCGATATCACTTGGAACTTGTACCACAAAATTATTAAAAGTATTCACATCGCCCACTTTAACCATAGTCGATTTTAATTCATTAAATTTATTTTCTGTTTCAATAAATTCAGGTGATAGATATAACTTATAATCAGGTCCAGGAGCTAATTCACCAATCAAGCTAATTGATTCATCTCCGATAAAGACTTTTCCTTCTCCCCAATGGAATGCATCGCTATCTTTTAAATCTTTAGAGAACTCAGCCGAATACTTTGCGTTTGATGAAATTTCATTTAATTCGGAAATTGTGGGTGCTTCAGGAGCGATAAGAATGGGTAAAATATAAATACCTAAAGCAAATCCTATAAGCCCAACACTTAAATGTGAGATTATTAAGACAATGACTAGAATTTTCTTCATTTTAGCTCCTCAGTCAATTTGACAGGATAATTTCTATGTCAGGGTAATAGCTGCAAATAATATCCATGACTCTTTGTCAGCATAACTCATATATATTCTAGATTAGCGAATTTGAGAATGCTAATATCAGAGAAAAACCAACCGCTGTTTTCGACCAGAAGCAAACAAATTAATTTGCTGGTGAATTTATGACGACACCAATAATTATTCTAATTTTGCTTACATCACCACTACTTGTCGCTTTCATAATTTCGAAATTAGCTAAAAACAAATTAAACATAAAAAAATTTGCGTGTTGGGGATTAGGCTTAACATTTATATTCTTCTCAATAGGACACTTTGTTAAAACTGATGGAATGGTTGAAATGCTACCTTCATGGTTTCCATTTCGACTAGAAATAATTTATGTCACTGGTGTATTAGAGCTTGTGATTGGTATAACTCTTTTCTTCTCAAGTTTACAAAGAAAGGCAGCAATATCCGCGATTGCGGTATTTGTTTTGTTTTTTTCATCAAATATATATGCTGCCTTAAATGGAGTAGGGTTAGGAGGACATCAGTGGGGGCCAGTATATTTATTTATTCGTACACCGCTTCAATTAATTTTAATTGCATGGGCATATTACTTATGTATTAAGAATGCTAACTAATCATTTATTCTCCCTAACAATCGAACTAACGTACTAAAAGATATTTTCAATCTATAATAAATGAAATTGATTTAGCAATCGGATTTACTGTTTTGATAAGCTTTATAATCCTCAAGACTGTCCTGAATCAATTCTCTCATGCTATCTAAATCAGTTGATTGAAGCTCAATGAGAATATTTTTGCACATTGGTCCTGAATGAGTTTGTGAAATGGTTTTCATTGCTAGTTCATAGCTTTCTTCTTGCTCATTCATAATGATTTCCATTTCCACTTGTGAAATATCACTATTACCATCAATCTCATGAGATATATTTGCGACTTCTTTCGAAGTAATACGTAAGTTCTCAACGTAAGTACTATATGCATTAGCAAAATCATTTTTTAACTCTGGTAATTTTTCAGAGCAATACTCAATAAAAGGCTCCATTTGTTTGATATTCACCTGAGCAATCATATCTTCAATCGGAATCTT
>JBCDBX010000031.1:0-20343 GCA_039182865.1 Pseudomonadota bacterium | reverse complement strand
TATTACCGCGGCTGCTGGCACGGAGTTAGCCGGTGCTTCTTTTGTAGGTACCGTCATTTTTTTCTTCCCTACTGAAAGTGCTTTACAACCCGCAGGCCTTCTTCACACACGCGGCATTGATGGATCAGGGTTTCAAACATTGTCAAATATTCACCACTGCTGCCTCCCGTAGGAGTCTGGGCCGTGGCTCAGTCCAAGTGTGGCTGATCGTCCTCTCAGACCAGCTAAAGATCGTCGCCTTGGTAGGCCATTACCCCACCAACAAGCTAATCTTACGCGGGCTCATCCAATAGCGGCCGAAGCCTTTCCCCCGTAGGGCGTATTCGGTATTAGCTCCCGTTTCCGGAAGTTGTTCCCAACTACTGGGCAGATTCCCACGCGTTACTCACCCGTCCGCCACTTTACTCGCACCCGAAGGTACTTTCTCGTTCGACTTGCATGTGTTAAGCATGCCGCCAGCGTTCAATCTGAGCCAGGATCAAACTCTTCAATTCAAAAACATAGTCGCTTATGGCGACAAATCTTTTGAGAGTAATGACCCAAGCCTATAATTAATTAATAGGTTTGTTAAAGGTCACTCACGCTCGATTTTTTGTACAGCGAACGCAAGTGCCCACACAAGTCACTTGATATATTGTAAAAAAACGACTTCGGCATTTGCTCGAAGCAGACCTATAAGTATACGAATTTATCCCCACCTCTATCAAGACAGAAGATAAGGTCATAAGTTCAACTAATTAGGTAGTGCTCGCCCGGAAAGACGAGGGCGTGAATTATAGTGGCTCCAGCTTTTTAATCAACACTTATTTCAACTCTTTTTTGTTGTTTTTAAATGCTTTTTAACCAAATCCACCAATTAACTAATTCACTTGAATATTATTCTTGCAAATTTACGTTTTCCCACTTGATAAACAGAAGATTTAGCGACATCAACCTGTAATTTTCCATCTTCAATTTTTTCTCCATCAATCTTTACCGCGCCTTGCTTGATCATACGCAGGGCATCGGATGTGCTTGAGACTAGTCCTGCTTGTTTGAGCACATTGCCGATTAACCAAGGCTGTTCTGAAATGTTTAGATTTATTTCTGGGATGTCATCTGGCATTTGATTTTTTTGAAAGCGCCGAATGAAGTCCTGCTTTGCATTCTCAGCAGCTTGTTGGCCATGAAAGCGTGCAACAATTTCTATCGCCAACTCAAATTTAATATCGCGTGGGTTTGCGCCCTCATTGGTGATAGCGCTTTTATAAGCTTCAACCTTATCTAAAGATTTGAAACTCAATAATTCAAAATAACGCCACATAAGATCATCAGATAGCGACATGATTTTGCCAAACATTTCATTGGGCGCTTCACTAATACCTATGTAGTTATCCAAAGACTTAGACATCTTCTTAACGCCATCAAGCCCCTCTAAGATCGGCATAGTCATAATCACTTGAGGTTTTTGTCCGTAGTGCTTTTGTAGTTCACGCCCCATCAATAAATTAAATTTTTGATCGGTCCCGCCTAACTCAACATCCGCCTTCATTGCTACAGAGTCATATCCCTGTGCTAGTGGATATAGAAATTCATGAATGGCAATAGGTTGGTTATTTGCATAGCGTTTACTAAAGTCATCACGCTCAAGCATACGCGCAACCGTATGTTGGGCTGCTAGCTCAATCATATCGGCCGCTGACATTTTCCCCATCCACTCTGAATTGAAACAGATGGTTGTTTTTTCAGAATCTAGAATTTTGAAAATTTGCTCTTTGTATGTCTCTGCGTTAGCTGCTATCTCCTCATGAGTAAGTGGTCTGCGGGTGACATTTTTACCGGTGGGGTCCCCAATCATGCCTGTGAAATCCCCAATCAAAAACATCACTTCATGACCCAATTCTTGGAATTGGCGCATCTTATTAATTAGCACCGTATGCCCCAAATGCAAGTCAGGCGCAGTCGGGTCAAAACCTGCCTTAATCTTAAGTGGACGTCCCAGCGATAACTTCTTTTTCAAGTCATCTTCGAGCAATATTTCGTCGCATCCACGCTTAATCTCTTCTAACACTCTAGCATTCTCCAATATCTGCTTCATTTGTATACAAAAACTGTAGTTTTTGTGCGCTCAGTAGGTTATCTTTCTCGCTCGCGCGTTTAGTTCATTGACGACCCTTGATTAGCCGACTATTTTTGACGAAATAACTGGGAAAATTCCGTGCAATATAAATCGCTATTAAATGTAGATTATAAGCAATCATCACGTCACAAATCGTCCAAACAAAATTACCGCCCACTCATCATCGCATCCATAGCTGTGCTCATGGTGATGGGAGTTGTGATCGCGAATGTTAACACTCCTGATGATCATGCACCTGCACAGCTTGCAAGTTCGACAATTGAGTTGTCCCCAGCAGAAAAAGAAGAAGTTTTAGACGTCGAAGTAAAGGAAACTCTTGAAGAAAGTGATATTGAAACGATAGCTCTCAATCTGAATTCCAAAGCGGAAGAGCCCAAACTTAAATATGCCGCTAAGCCATCACCGAAAATTGAAGCTACTAAAGAAATCGAGCTTGTACTTAACGAAATTGAAGAATCCAGTGCCAAGCAAGCCATCCTTGAGCAGACGCCGGAATTAAGAATTGAGTCAGTTACTATCAAACGCGGTGATAGCTTATCTTCTATATTCAACAAACGAGGGTTTAATCGCGATTTGCATAGCATCATGCAACTCGGCAATCAGGTTAAAGAGTTAAAGTCAGTACATCCTAAACAAGTTATTCATTTTCATACCGAAGGCGACAAGCTATTAGCCGTCGAGCTTGAAACAAGCATCAATCGAAAACTTAAAATAGTAAAACATGATAATAAATTTCAAGTTGATGAAATTATTCGCGACTTTGAAATTCGCACTGAACTCGCTTCTGAAACTATCACAAATTCATTATTTCTTGCCGGACAACGCGCGGGCATGTCTGATTATCTCATTATGGAATTAGCGAATATCTTTGGCTGGGATATCGATTTTGCATTAGATATAAGATCAGGTGACCAGTTCAGCGTCATTTATGAAGAAATGTATTTAGATGGAAAAAAAATAAAAGATGGCCAAATCATTGCGGCGGAATTTATTAATGCAGGAGATAGTTTTCGTGCTATTCGTTACACGGATAGTAAAGGCAATACAGATTACTACTCTCAAGATGGACGTAGCATGCGTAAACCCTTCTTGCGAACACCTGTCGATTTCGCACGCGTCAGTTCAAAATTTAATTTAAAACGAAGACACCCGATATTAAATAAGATCCGCGCTCACAAAGGCGTTGATTATGCAGCTGCCACAGGCACGCCAATTAAAGCTTCAGGTGATGGAAAAATTGCATACCGCGGTACAAAGGGTGGTTACGGACGCACTATCATAATTAAACATGGGACACAGTACAGCACGCTCTACGCCCATATGCATAAATACGCACGTAACACGCAAACAGGAAAACGAGTTAAACAAGGCCAAATCATTGGCTATGTCGGCAGCAGTGGTTTATCTACTGGCCCACATCTTCATTATGAGTTCCGTGTTAATGGCGTACATCGCAATCCTCTAACTGTTAAGCTGCCTGACGCACAACCACTACCAAAAGAAGAACTAGTTAGGTTTGTAAGCAGCAGTACCAATGTGATTGCTCAACTGGATTCATTCTCTTCGACGATGCTCGCCCAGAGCAACAACTCACAATAAGAATTGAGTTCGATCTATATTGGTTTAATTTCTGGCACTAGTGCTGATGGTATCGATGCCATAGCTGTCCAGTTCGAAAAAAATCATCAGCCCAAACAAATTGGCACCCTTGCCTACCCGCTTGATCCATCGCTTCGTGAACAAATATTTGATATCCAATCACGTGCAATAGAACTAGAAGACATCGGGCAACTCGACAGTCTAATTGGTGAAGTTTTTGCAAAAGCCGCACTTGAGTTAATTGATACTCATAGCCTTAAAAAAGAAGATATCAAAGCTATTGGCAGCCATGGCCAAACAATAAAACACAACTCCGAAGCCAAATTTCCCTACAGCATTCAACTAGGCAACCCAAGTATCATTGCAGAGAGAACGTCGATCACAACTGTGGCAGATTTTCGCCGTCGTGATATGGCAGCCGGCGGTCAAGGCGCTCCTTTGGTGTTAGCTTTTCATCAAGCATGGTTAGGTCAGCTCGAAAATGCGGCTGTCCTTAATATGGGAGGCATAGCCAACATTACTGTTTTATCCCACAATCACACTGAACCAAAGCTAGGTTTTGATACTGGCCCTGCGAATACATTACTCGATGCATTTATATATAAACATTTACAAAAACCCTATGACGAAGATGGTGCCTGGGCAAAAGATGGCACAGCTCATACTGCTTTACTAAATAGTTTATTGAAACATCCCTATTTTCGAAAAGATCCGCCCAAATCCGCAGACATTAGTCAATTCAATCTTAAATGGCTTGAAAACTTCATCAATATGTTTCCGGAGATTTCACCACAAGACGTTGCAACTACACTAGTAGAATTAACGATTCGAAGCATCATTCATTCATTAAAAACATGGGCACCCGAAGTACAACAAGTTATTGCTTGTGGTGGGGGCTGTAAAAATACTTTCTTGATGCAAGAATTGGCTAGACGATTACAACCTGCAAAACTTACAACAACCAATAGTTTTGGCTTGGATATTGACTGGATTGAGGCTGCCGCTTTTGCATGGTTAGCTAAACAAACACTAAATAAGCAGCCCGGTAACGCTCCTCTCTCTACCGGCGCACAACGCTCATGTATTCTAGGTGGTGTGTATTACGCATAAAAAAGCCCGCAGAAGCGGGCTTTTTTAATTTAATGATTAGTTTTACTAGGTCGAGAATGATGAGCCGCAACCACATGTTGTTTTCGCATTGGGGTTACGGATTACAAACTGAGCACCTTCTAAGCCTTCGCTGTAATCAATTTCAGCGCCAACAAGATACTGATAGCTCATTGGATCGATCAATAGAGTCACACCACCATTAACTACCGAGGTGTCTCCATCTTGCAATTCTTCATCGAAAGTAAACCCATATTGAAAGCCAGAACAGCCTCCGCCTGACACGAAAACACGCAACTTTAGATTGTCATTTTTTTCTTCTTCTATGAGTTGTTTTACCTTGCCTGCCGCCGCATCGGTAAATACCAAAGGAACCGGCATCGCGCTTGAGTTAGATTCGCTTGCTGTTTCTGTAGATGTCATTACATTACTCCATGTAATAATTAATCTTTCTGAAAGATGTTATCTGAATTAGCCTAGCCATTAGCTATTATTTGGTCAACTACTCATATTGGGTGTAAAAACTTAAATTCAAGTGCCCCCTAACGCGAGCCTGCCGTTAAAGCTGCATCATCTTGACTTGAAGATATCGTTTTTTCGGCAATCTTTTCTTTGATTTTTGCGGTTGATACATCCTGATGGATTAAACTTCCGTTTACCTGCGCGCCGACTTCCATTTCCAATAAGTTGTAATATACATTGCCTTTCACTTTGGCATGTTGTGCAAGCTCTAGTGTTTGTGTCGATGAAACATCACCCTCGACCTGACCGTTAATAATTACGACTGGCCCTTTTACATTACCTTCGACACAACCTTTTTCACTCACGATAAGGACGGTTTTATCTGCGCTGTCCGCGACTAAATTACCTTTAACTTTACCCTCAATGTGAAGGCCACCTCGATAATGTATATCACCTTGAACTGTCGTGTGCTTTCCAATCAGAGTATCAATTTGTGCTGATTTAACTTTCTTCTTACCAAACATGTTAACTCCCGCTAATTAGTTCTTGCCAAGAATATGATAGTTGCATTGGCGAATTAGATGCGCTCGAAGGTGCTACTTCTATCAAAACTTGTTTTGGTTGAAAATTTTCAGGAAGCGCAAAAACTCCATTCAGCCTTTGAAAATACTTAAACGAATATTTTAATGCTTCACCCATGGTCGGTTCTGTCGTTGTCACAAGAATGCGACGCATAACATCACCCTGCTTGCCATCAATCGTTACGTTCACTTTTCCTTTTGCTACTCGATTGTTACGGCTAGACTGTGTCAATAAAAAATCATAGTAGTATTCGCTCGCCCCTGATGCTCGCAAGTTAAAATCGCGAATCTCAACTCCTGATCCAGTTTTCTCCGGTGCTAATAAACTGCGATAAAAAACCAGTTCTTCATTTAATTTAGACAGCTGTATTTCTTTTTCTCGCAATGCACTCTTATTTTGTTCAGCTGCCTTAACTTCAATTTCAGTTGATTTAATAAGTCGAGTTATTTCTTTTTCCAATTCACGAATTTTTTCATTCGATTCGTTTAGATCACTCTTCAATTGTGAAACATTTTCACTATTGCCAGCATATGGGATACGTACACCGGAAGACCCTAATGTATATCCTACCCATGTCATCACTGTTAGTGAAAGTACAGCCAAAAGGAATTGTAGGCGGCGTTTATTTGGATGATACGCCGACAAAGAAATGCCCTGCAGATGAGGAACTTCAACTTTTACTTTTTTACCCATAATTCTTAATGATTAAGGCAACAAACCAATCGCCTCAATTCCCATACTTTCAGGCAAATCATACATGATGTTCATGTTCTGAATAGCCTGTCCAGCTGCTCCTTTGACCAGATTATCAATCACTGAGAACACAACTATTTGATCTTCCGAAGTACGGTTGGCTGATATGATACATCGGTTAGAGCCTCTTACTGATCGTGTTTCAGGATGACTGCCCGCATCGAGTACCGTCACAAAGGCTTCATTAGCAAATCGATTACGATAGAGTTCTGTTAAATCTTGGCTATTATTCGAGGTAGAAACGGCATATAAGGTGGAGAGAATACCTCGATTCATTGGCAAGAGATGTGGTATGAATGTCAGCTTAGCTTGTTGATTAGTCAAGACACTATTTAATATTTGGGTGATTTCTGGCAAGTGGCGATGCCCCGCTACTCCATAAGCTTTGAAATTCTCACTGACCTCAGCATGCAATGATCCGACTTTAGCAGCACGGCCTGCGCCACTCACGCCTGATTTAGAATCAGAAATCAAACGCGATACATCGACCAAATTATTTTCCAGTAATGGCAATAGTCCGAGTATGACTGAAGTAGGATAACAACCAGGATTGGCAATTAGATTTGCAGTTTTTATTTGCTTTCGGTTAATTTCTGGCAGACCGTACACGGCTTCTTCTAGCAACTCTGGAGATAGGTGAGTTTCACCATACCAATGCTCCCATGTCTTAACATCTTTAATTCGAAAATCTGCTGCCAAATCTATTACTTTCTTTCCCGCAGATAAAAGCTCAGGCGTGGACTTCATTGCGGTTCCGTTTGGAGTAGCAAAAAAAACCAAATCACAATCGAGTAAAGCTTCTTGGGAAGGCTCAACAAATTTTAATTCAGGCGTTGCGATAAAATTAGGAACCAAATCTGCTAGAGAATTACCTGCTTCGCTACGTGAAGTTATAACTACTATCTCTGCTTCAGGATGAGCAACTAACAATCGAATCAGCTCAATTCCTGTATAGCCAGTACCACCAACTATTCCAACTTTTATCATAGTTTAAGACTCAAAATATTTTGGGCTAGCCATTCGTTTCTTTGTAGAAATGGACAATCAAACCATAAAGAGTTCATTTTAGTTCCGATCATCGATCACCACAGACAACACTAAAGGTGTGAAGAAAAATTGCATGGCATAATACCACCTATGTCAGCTAGAACTAGAATAATTCAGGGTTTAGACAAATTACGCCTACAGACAGCCCGACCAGACGCGCTGATACAACTGTCAATTCTTGGTCTAATCGTCGGCTTACTCACTGGCATCACAATTGTTGCCTTTTTGTTTGTTATAGATACCGCCTTACGCTATCTGCTGCCAAGCAATAATGCAGAAAATTTTGAAGGCTTGTCACTCGCCGCACGATTTATTTTCCCTGTTGTAGGTGCAATATTACTGGCTGTCATTTTTAAATTGGTAGCAAAAAAAGATCACGTCGTCGGCGTGGTTAATGTACTTGAAAGATTGAGATTTCATGAAGGCTACATGAAGCTGCGCAGCTTCATTTTGCAATTTATTGGAGCGAGCATTGCTTTGATAAGCGGTCAGTCAATGGGACGAGAAGGCCCCGCCATACATCTAGGTTCTTCGATAGGAAGTTTGTTTGGACAATCCATAGGCCTTCCAAATAATGCCATGCGTACGTTACTTGCTTGTGGTTCTGCTGCAGCTATTGGTGCAGCATTTAACACACCATTGGCAGGCGTAATTTTTGCCATGGAAATTATCATTGTTGAATATACTCTGGCTAGTTTTATCCCGATCATCATCGCAGCGGTGGCCGCATCTGGCATCGCACATGCCGCTCATGGTAATCAACCAATTTTACAGATCAGCGAATTGGCGCACGTTACCGCTATAGAAATTCCCTTTATTATTTTACTTGGCGTTCTTGTTGGCATTGCTTCGACATTCTTTAGCATTACCGTTCGTTATCTCAGTCAAGTCGTAAACCAGACAGATTTAAGTTTACGCTTTATCGCCGCAGGAGTTTTCACTGGATTAGTTGCTATCGCGATTCCGCAAGTGCTTGGCTTGGGTTATGACACCATCCATCATGCGGTACTCGGCCAGTATTCAATTAGCCTCTTGTTTGCCATCATGGTTTGCAAAATCATCACAACTGCCGTTTCAGTGAGCTGTGGTTTGCCCGCTGGACTCATTTCACCAAGCTTAGTAATAGGCTCTGTGGGTGGCGCACTCATGGGCTCACTATTACATCAATGGTTTGATATTCCGCAAGAGAATAATAGTTTGTATGCATTAATTGGTATGAGCGCAATGATGGGAGCATGTTTACAGGCACCTTTAGCCGCCTTAACCGCAGTGTTCGAAGTAAGCGCGAGCCATCATATTATTTGGCCGAGCATGTTAGCTATCGTGATTGCTCAACTTATAAGTAGACAACTCTTTAGACAACCACCAATCTTCGATTTGTTATTACAAGCAAGAGGCCTTGATACTTATGAAAACCCAATCATGCAATCCTTACATCGTACCGGGGTCGCCAAAGTCATGAGTCAGGACTTTATTTGCCTAGAAAAGAATGTTGATTTAATGCAAGCCAAAGGAGAAATAAAAACCGACCCTCAATGGATAGTGGTCACCGATAATAAGCAGCCAGTCTCATTACTCAGAGGTATTGATTTAATACATTTCATCGAACAAGAATCGCCAGAGGAAAAGCTAGATCTTATGGATATTCCAGCTAAAAGATATCAATTGGCTAATATAGATGTAAGAGCAACTATGGCAAAAGCTCACAAAACCTTTAATCAAGAACACCCTGAAGCACTCTGTGTGACACACTGGGATCGAAATGCTGCCCGCTATGTGTATGGTGTGCTAACTAAAGAACAATTTGATAATTCTTTTACCAGGTAAAAATGCACTATGAATAGTTTTTTATATATTCAAGCTTTTCACGTAATCTTTATGGTGACTTGGTTTGCCGGCCTATTCTATCTACCTCGCCTGTTTGTTTATCACGCAATGTCTAATGACGACATCAGCAATGAACGTTTTAAAGTAATGGAGCGTAAATTATTTTATGGCATCATGACACCGAGCGGCGTCATTACGATTGGTTTAGGTATCTGGATGTTAATAAAAAACTGGGATGCCTATATGATTGGTTACTGGATGCATATTAAGCTTGGTTTAGTATGGCTGCTGGTTTTTTATCACATTTGGTGCGGAATTCTTGTCAAGGCATTCAAACAAGATCGAAATACAAAATCACATGTTTGGTTTAGGTGGTTTAATGAAGCTCCTGTACTAGCACTAGTTGCGATTGTTATTTTAGTTATCGTTAAACCAATTTAATCAACGCTCTGATAAGCATTAACTGCAACACCCAAATGACGATTCCAAAAAACAATAACTGCAGACTAACCGGACCGAATAACTCTGGTGCTTTCATCAACATACTCATCAAAGATTCTTCATAATAAAAAAACCACTGATGATTTTTTGGAAATATTATTGTGTGTAACCAATAAAATAACTTTTTAGCTCCAACAATAAGAACTACAAGTCCCAATGCACAAACGATAGCAATTGTTCCAGCAATTATCGTCTTGAGCGCTGGCATGCTTATTCTGTAAAAAACAATCGAAGCCAGGATCAACAAACAAATCACTATCAACGCTAAACTAATCCAATTCAAGCTAGCAATTAAATTCGAAACGTCTTGCAAATGAATTATTTCACTTTTAGTTAAAAGTTTACCAAGCGGTATGCTATTCGGATCATAGAAAACGATTTGTTCCAATCCTTTTCCATTATTTTGAACGGCTACAACCATTTCTCCAAATAAACGATGATGTTCAAAAGTATCCGTCTCAATAAATTCCCTCTTATATAAGTGTCTTGGCATTGTCTCTTGTATCGTTTCATTTATATCTAGCACTTCGTACCAAGTGGGATAAAAAAAATTAACGTGTGCTGATACGTGCCAGGACAGCCATATACAAAGCAATAAGGATATTATGGAGTAAATCACCCATAAAAAGACGCCAAGAAAAGAATTCAAATCGGCTATAACTCCCTGTTTTTAAGATATTTATTTAACATCTAAGGCCATACCTCTTTGTAGGTGTCATTGACAATCATTCTCATTTAGATTAACGTTAAGAGTATGTACGTATGTATTTGCAAACAAGTCACGGAGCGACACATTCACGAAGCTATATCTAATGGCGCTTGCTCCTTTAAAGAAATTCGAAATCAACTTGGTGTTGCCACTCAATGTGGACAATGTAAATCACATGCACGTAAGTGTATGCGTGAATGCAGTAACCAATGTGCAGATTCTTTCAATCACAACAGTAATAGTATTCCTTTAGCAGTGACTACTGCATAAAATTACTCAACCTCTTAAAACAAATAATAATCAATCGCGCGTGTGATTGCATTATTATTTGCAAATCGCAACTAATTTAAAATTCTTTTATACTTCGCCCGAGGTTAATAATTTTGTAAAAGGACATACAACATGAAGGGCGATACTAAAGTTATCGATTTTTTGAATCAGACATTAAAAAACGAGCTAACTGCAATCAATCAATATTTTTTGCATGCACGCATGTATAAAAACTGGGGGCTTCATAAACTCGGTGATCATGAATATGAAGAATCAATTGATGAAATGAAACATGCAGATGCTTTAATAGAAAGAATTTTGTTCCTGGAAGGACTTCCTAATTTGCAAGCTCTAGGCAAATTATACATAGGCGAAGAGCCAGAAGAAGTTCTTAAATGTGATCTAAAACTAGAGATGGAAGCCATACCGCTTCTTCGAGATGCTGTCGAGTATTGCGAAAGTGTCAATGATTATGTTTCTCGTGAACTCTTTGAGAGCATATTAGAAGGTGAAGAGGAACATGTTGACTGGCTCGAAGAGCAATTTGAACGAATCAAGCGAGTGGGTACCAAGAATTATCTACAGGAAATGATGTTAAAAGAAAGTAGTTAATCACATGCCAATATAATTTATTATATTGGCATGCTTTTCGAACAATTTTACATAAAAAATCTTCGGCAGTTATTCGATAACGAGGGATTTAATAACTTTGAATCCCTCTGGAGTTATTCTGGCAAGTGGGTTGAACCCATCAACGAACGTCGCGGCGGATGGAGTGGCGTGTGTCGTCTAGAGATCCCAGATACTTCTGTGCCTCATTTTTTTCTAAAAAGACAAGAAAATCACAACACCAAATCTTTTAGACACCCTTTCAAAGGAATTCCTACTTATCGACGTGAAGTAAATAATATACTACGTTTTAAGAAATATAATATTGCGACACTAGATTTAGCATATTACGGAGAAAGAAAACATCAAAATAAACATCAAGCCATTTTAATCAGTCGTGCACTTGAAGACTTTGAACCGCTAGAAGAATGGATTGCAAAGGCTAATGAGAGTCAACTCAATGAGATGCTGAAAAAATTAGCACATACAATTAGGCATATGCATAGCCATGGATTAATGCATATGTACCTAAACTCCTCTTCAATATTTGTACGCAAAACTAAAAAGAGTCTACTAGAACGTTCAATTATAGATATACGCATTATTGACCTGGAAAGTGTACGTATTCAACCAATCTCTATGAAGCGACGATTTAAAGATTTAAGATACATGCTTGAACATATCCATGCTCTATCCCATCAAAACTTCGTATATTTTCTAGAACTATACTTTAACTCAAAACCAAATTTCTTTGGAGCAGACACCCTACACTCTCGCTTGTCAACCCACCTTGATAGACTTGCGAGAAAGTAGTTAACTGTTATTTTAAAGAGTTATATTTAATAAGAAAAATGTAAAAGACTTTAGTTGAATATTTTAAAAAATATGCAAATCAGTCATGTGGCTTAAACTTTATTTTAAACAACACAGAGATGAATAATTATGCAATATTTATCGCAGTGGGCTGGGTATACTTAAAATGTCTGCAAACTCCGTTAGCGCGCGTTTGTATACTTTACGTTTAAAGAACACAACATCATCTAATGGTTTCCAGAAATCGACCCATTCCCATCCATCAAACTCTGGTTCATCTGTATGTTGAAGATTAATGTGACTATCATCAGATAATATGCGCAGTAAAAACCAACGTTGTTTTTGGCCAATACATTTTGGGAAACATTTACGACGAATAAGATGTGGTGGCAATCTATACTTCAGCCATTCTTTGGAGCTGGCAACGATTTCAACATGCTCATGCGATAAACCTGTTTCTTCTTTGAGCTCGCGGTATAAAGCGTCTTCAGGGGACTCATCGCGACTTATACCGCCCTGAGGAAACTGCCAGGCATCTTGCCCTGCACGCTTACACCAAAATAATTGTCCGGCATCATTGTGCAATACAATGCCTACATTAGCTCGATACCCCTGGGAATCTATCATCTTGTTATAATTATTTTAATTTAGATTTTTACTATTCTTTCACACGCACCATTGCAGCGCAAACTTACTTTATACCTCCAATAATTACAGTTAAATCAATTACATAAATAAAATATGGCGATAGCATTTTTTGACTTAGACGATACTCTGATTGCGGGAGACAGCGATTACCTCTGGGGACAACACCTAGTTAAAAAAGGTGCTGTAGACCGTGAATTTTATGAAAAAACAAATCGTGAGTTTTTCGAACACTATAAAGAAGGCACTTTGGATATTTTTGAATATGCCCGATTTGCTTTCAAACCACTTAGCGAACATCCATTAGAAACTCTTAATCATTGGAGAGCAGAGTTTCTTGAACTCACTATAAAACCGATGATGCTTGAAAAAGGAATAGACACAGTTGAAAAACATCGATCATCTGGGGATGTCATCGTCATTATTACTTCTACGAACCGCTTCATCACTGAACCTATCGCAGAAATGTATAAAGTAGATAAATTATTGGCGACGGAACCAGAAATGATTAATGGTAAATATACAGGAGATTTAGTTGTGCCTTGCTTTTCACACCACAAAGTAGACCGGCTTAACGAATGGTTAGAAAAAACCAACCATAACCTTGAAGGCAGTTATGGTTACAGCGATTCGCATAACGACATTCCTCTCTTAGATGCCGTTGCATATCCTAATGCAGTTGATCCGGATGACATCTTAAGGGCATATGCAAATGAAAAAGGTTGGCCTTTAATTTCTTTCAGATAATACTAAAAGATATCGTGCACTTACCAGCACATCGTTACTTTTTGCTTCCCCCAATCCTTTGCTGCTTCTTTATCATTTCCCATGTATATATCTATTTTTTTTTCCCAGCGCTTATTCATCTTATCTACGACAATATACTCACCGTCAAGACCTTCAATCGTCACTGCAATTCCATGATCTAGACCTAACTCCAATAGATCACGCGAGACTGCAATCACTTTCATGCCAGGTTTTAGTTCATCTCCCCAAGCAGCTATTGTCGGTTCTGCATCAGTTTCATCAGCCGATGAAGTATAAGCCGTTGCAGTTACCTCCATACTCTTGGAAGTAAAATCACAGCTGCAACTAGTTAGAGAAAATAAAGATAAAAAAATTAACAAAACTAATTTCAACATAATTTATAAAGCTCCACTTTTAGCAAGTCTCTCATGTATTTCTTCTGCCAACTTTTGATAGCCTTTTGCATTCAAATGTATAGGGTCCGATTTGTATTGATTATCTCTTAACATATCTGATAACAACTCATCGATAAACACCAAATTATATTCCTGTGCAAGCTCCGTATAAAAAGGTGCAACACTAGAGAAAAGTTTCTTTTCTGGAACACCTATTAATATGACTTCTGCACCATGAGACTGAATGATATTGATCATTTCAGCCAAATTCTGCTTGGTTTGATCAAGACTTTTATTACGCAGAATATCATTACCGCCTTCCAATAGTATGACTAGCTTTGGGTTAACATCATCCATCACACCTGGAAGACGGTCTAACCCTTCTCGAGTAGTTTCGCCCGATATCCCTGCATTAACTACATTTCGATTAGCCAATCTTTCCAATGTACTTGGATAATTAGACTCATCAGATGCTCCGACGCCCACCGTAAGACTATCGCCAAATGCAAGGATAGTCTCATCTTCAGAAATATAGTTTAGCGTGGGTGTCTCCGAACAAGACGGCACGCAAATGAGAATCAAGAAAATGACTATAGATAACAGCCATATTTGCTTATCTCTTAATTTTTGAGGAAGCTTCACCTAGAGCTTATAACCAAACTCTTCAGCAAACTGCTCACTAAATTCTGCAAATGAGAAATTGTGATTTTGTGTGCCATGATGTTGGATTTTTATCCCGCCCATCAATGAGGCAATACGACATGTTGTGTCCCAATCCATATCTTTCATTAACCCAAAGATCAATCCGGCACGATAAGCATCACCACATCCCGTTGGATCATTTAGCTCTCGCACTTTGACAGCAGGAATATTAATCTTTTTCCCATCCGCATACACAGTAGAACCTTCCCCACCCTTAGTGACAATCAGAGCTTTTACACGCTCAGCAATTTCACCCTCTGTTAACTTTGTACGCTCTTGCATAAGTTGCGATTCATAATCGTTGACAGTGACATAACTTGCTTGCTCGATAAATTTATTTAATTCATCACCATCAAACATAGGTAAACCTTGACCCGGATCAAAGATAAAAGGAATATCTGCGTTGGCAAATTGTTCGGCATGTTGGATCATACCATCACGCCCATCTGGCGATATTAGACCCAGACTAATACCATCTTCGGTTGGGATTTTGGCTTCATGTGCATGATTCATCGCACCCGGATGGAACGCCGTAATTTGATTATCGTCTAAGTCAGTTGTGATAAATGCTTGGGCGGTATAAATCTCAGGAATTTCGGTTAAGTAGTCACGACTGACGCCGACTTTATCCATCCATTGTGAATAGGGTTCGAAATCATCCCCAACGGTACCCATAGGTTTTCCATTTCCTTCAAGTAATTTCAAATTATAAGCAATATTTCCTGCGGTACCGCCAAATTCTCTACGCATGTTTGGCACAAGGAAACACACATTTAGTATATGAACTTTGTCAGGAAGAATATGGTTTTTGAATTGATCCTGAAAAACCATAATATTGTCGTATGCGAATGAACCACAAATTAACGCTGTCATTTTTTATATTAGCCTTTTAGTTAGATGTTATTCGACTTCGACCATCTCGAAGTCATCTTTGATTGCGCCACATTCCGGGCATTGCCAGTTCAATGGAATGTCATCCCACTTTGTCCCAGGCGCGATTCCATCATCAGGCGCACCCAGCTCCTCATCATAAATCCATCCACAGATGACACACATATACTTCTTGTACAATTAGACTCTCCTCTCTCGTGCTAATATAAACAAATCTTATCTATCTTATTTTCACATGCAAGTACCAAATCATCGCCCCTGTGTATTATGCATTGGCGGTCTGGACCCTTCGGGAGGCGCCGGAGTTCAAGCAGATATAGAAGCTATTGCTCAGTGTGGTGGACATGCTTTACCGATCATAAGTTGTTTAACAGTACAAAACTCATCCGCAGCACTATCAGTAAAGTCAATAAATACAAAAATTATTAAACAGCAGGCAGAGGCTTTATTCACTGATATAAAAATCTCTGCAGTTAAAATAGGCGTCACTCCAAGTGAAGATATGGTAGAAACGATTTCCGATATTATTTCACAACTGCCTGAAATACCTATCGTGCTGGATCCGGTTATTAGTGCTAGCCATGGAATTAAATTTGCTAATCAGTCAGTACTAGATGCAATAAATGAACTTCTACTCCCAAAATTGACTGTTATCACTCCAAACCACTCTGAGCTTAATCAAATAATTACAAAAGATGAATGTATCACATCCAAAGCTCAATCGCTTTGTAAACTAGGACCTCAGTATGTATTCCTAACAGGGGTAGATGAGCATTCTGATCACGTCATCAACTATCTTGTAGATTCAGAAAAAGTTCTAGAAGAATATCATTGGCCTCGTTTACCTCATTCATATCATGGAAGTGGTTGCACAGTAAGCAGTGCTTTGACTTGTTTCTTAGCTCACGGGCTTGAGATAGTTGATGCAACTGACAAAGCGCAAAGCTATACCATGCAAGCTCTGGAATTAGCAGATAGACCAGGCCAAGGCCAATCGATTCCTAAACGTATCTTCAAGTGACTCTATGCTAAAAGGCTTGTATGTACTTACTGATGACCGAATTTATCCGCCTTCACAGTGGCCTTCTCGAGTTGAGTCAATAATCGAGGGTGGTGCAAATGTCATTCAGCTGCGAGAAAAGAATCTCAGTGATGATGAATTGCGACCATATGCATTGAAGCTACAAGAAATTTGTACAGCACATGAAATCCCGTTGATCATCAATGATCGAGTTGAACTTGCTAAAAATATTCAAGCGGATGGAGTACACATAGGTAGCACTGACAGTTCTTTGAAAGCTACAAGAGATTATCTAGGGCACGATGTTTATATCGGTGTTTCATGTTATCGCGATATTTATCGTGCAATAAGAGCACAGCACCTAGGTGCAGACTATATTGCATTCGGAAGATTGTTTTCATCCTTAACCAAAAAGGATGCAAATTACTGCCCAATTTCAATCATTCAAAAAGCGAAAAAGCACATATACATACCGATTTGCGGTATTGGGGGCATCACAGCAGATAATGCCAAAAAAGTCAGCAAAGCGGGCGCTTCATTAATTGCAACTGCTGACTCAGTATTTAATGCAAACAATCCAGAGGCTGTCGCTAAACGTTTTACAGTATAATATTCGATGAAAAATTTTTATATATTCTCACAGGACAAAGCATATGGAATCCATGCACACACTTTTTGAGGAAGCTCAAAAATTCATTCCAGGAGGTGTTAACTCACCGGTTCGAGCATTCAAAGCAGTGGGCGGTGATCCTGTATATATTAATCGGGCATCGGGAGCATATATCTATGATACGGATGATAAGCAATACATTGATTATGTAGGTTCATGGGGACCAATGGTGCTTGGACATGCGAACCCTCAAGTTATACATGCTGTGCAAGAGGCGGCTAAAGACGGGTTAAGTTTTGGAGCTCCCACTGTGTTAGAAACAGAAATGGCCAAACTAGTATGTGAGCTGGTCCCATCTATTGAACAAGTACGCATGGTGAGTTCTGGCACAGAAGCGACCATGAGTGCAATTCGATTAGCGCGTGGTTATACAGGTCGTTCAAAGATCGTGAAGTTTGAAGGTTGTTATCATGGACATGCCGATTCCTTATTAGTCAAAGCAGGTTCAGGTGCTTTAACGTTTGGCACACCCAGTTCACCTGGTGTTCCACCGGAACTTGCTGAACATACTATTACTTTGCCTTTTAATAATGTTGAAGCCGTAGAAAAATTATTTAGTGAATGTGGCGATCAAATTGCATGCATCATAGTTGAACCGGTTGCTGGCAATATGAACTGCGTTCCCCCAATTGATGGATTCTTAGAAGGATTACGACGAGTCACAAACGAACACCAGAGTGTTTTAATATTTGACGAAGTTATGACAGGTTTTCGTGTTGCTCGAGGCGGTGCACAAGAGGTATATAATGTCACGCCTGACCTCACCACACTTGGTAAGGTGATTGGTGGCGGCATGCCAGTAGGTGCATTTGGTGGACGTAAAGATATTATGGATCACCTAGCTCCTAATGGACCGGTCTACCAAGCTGGAACGCTCTCAGGCAATCCTATAGCGATGACGGCAGGCATTGTCACTCTCAACTTAATCAACCAACCGGGCTTCTATCAAGCACTTGGTGAAAAGACAAAAGCATTAGCTGAAGGACTCAAAGCGCGAGCAGTAAAAGCAAACATACCATTAAGCATAAATTGTCTGGGTGGAATGTTTGGAATATTTTTTAGTGCAGAAGAAAAAGTCTCTACTTTTGAGCAAGTCACTGCTTGTGATCAAGAAAAATTCATACAATTTTTTCAAATTATGCTCGATCATGGGGTATATATGGCACCCTCATCTTATGAAGCCGGATTTGTTTCCGCATCACACACCGATGAAGACATTAATGCAACACTCAACAAAGCCTCAGTCGCTTTTGAAACTATAAGTGGGATGGCTGATTAAATGAACGCGCATATAGAATTCCATTCTCTACCCAAACATCGACAGTTATTCCGTTAACGTGATGGCGAATTGGCTCTTGGCCCTTTTGTAAGTTTGGTAGATCCTTAAACAGTTCTTGGTTAAATGGAGCTTGATATATCACTTGCACATCATCAGATATGTCACTCTTCATCCTTAACTGCGCAGCTTCTACACCTTGGATAGAACAATAACGACCACCTATTAATTCAAGATTGTTGCGCTGGATATATTTTGATTGAGCCAAAGTAAAATCTAAGGCACTAAAATAGCTACTAATCTCAGATAATTCCCCGCCACTAACTTCTATCGGTTTTAACTTTAGATGATTCATAGCGACTTCTTCAGCAATCAATAATGAAGGCTCTGTCTTTTGGAATAATCCATTGCTCGTAAGCAATCCTATAACAATTGATACCAGCGCAAAGGACATTGCAGCAGATAATATCCATATAGAACGACGTGGTTTCCTAGAGCTTTTAAGCAAAGCATCTAAGTTTTCGAATTGTTTATCATTTAACTCATGTGACTGAATAAAATGTTTCATAGAGCGCTTAAAAGAATCTTTCATCACACACACTCCTTATTTTCAATATTGAGACTATCGAGAATTCTTTTTCGCAAACGATGAATTTTTGATAAAAGCGTTCCTCTTGATATCTTCAAATATTTTGACAGTTCGCTTGTTGTATACCCTTCGACCGCCCATAAATACATAATTTCACGCTCAGTCGAAGTCAATAACTGCCAAATCTCACTAATTTGAATTTTATTATCCAAGGTCATATCTAGTGATTCTATATCCATATCCAAATAAAGAACGGTCTCTTCATATTGTTCTTCCTTAAATTTGGATTCTTTTCGACGTATATCAATATATTGATTTCGAATAATCGTCTTCATGTAGGAAATAGGATTCTCAATATTTGTGCGCTGAGAGTTTAGATATTTTTCTACACAAGTATGCAGTAGATCATATGCATCATTCTCATTACCAATAAGTGTGAAGCTATAACGATATAATTGATTAAGCTCTTGCCGTGAAAACATATGCGCCTACATTCTTAACCAATCGTGCACTATAAGATATTCAAGCGCAGCATTAATATCGGATGAGTCGTTAAGGAGAGTAAAAATATCGCCCAAAGAATTTCCTTGTTTGATCAGATTTACTAATTGATACACCTGACTATCGATTTCACATAGGTAAACTTTATGTTGGTCTCGATAAATGCCTATCAAATATGACTCTTTATTTTTTTCAACACTTGCAACATCGTCTTCAGTTTGATGCATATGCCATAACTCATGCACAGGATAGTCGCACTTCAGAATCATGACATCAGGTCTTAGCATAAATATTACATTCCCATCTAGCACATCATGATATTCATTAATATTAAAAGCCTGTGAATCTTGCGCATAGTGTGATTTACTAATTGCATTTTCAAGTAATGCCAAATCTGATAAATATGAATAGCTTTCTAACTCACTCCTTTCAGATTGCAATAAATTAATAAAGTCCGCGAAGTTATCTCCGTAAGCATTTAGATCGAAACTACCAGATGAGTAATTTT
>JBCDBX010000030.1:0-20499 GCA_039182865.1 Pseudomonadota bacterium | reverse complement strand
ATCTTCCATCCCTCATCTGTATCACGAAAAATATTAGTGGCAAATACTGAGCCTACAAATTTTTCACCAATTGAAAGATTCTCTCTTATATAATGCACTGATAATTTTTCTACTGTTGTATAAATTTGCTCATCAATCAAAATTGAAGCGTCCTCTTTCCCTGAGAATATTTGTTTCCAGCTTGATATTATTTCTTCATAACTATAGATTCGCGGACTACCAGGATGTATGCAAATCACATCATCCGATTGATGCCAGACATTTTTCATTAAATCGATATCACGCTTTAGAAACGCTTGATAAAAAGATTCTTCAACTTGTATCGAATCAGTAAATTTTATTTTCCCCAAAATATATGCCTTTATTTAAGCTATGCAGTATAGACGAACTTAATGAAATTGATTCAAGAGGTTTTCTTATATCAGATGTAAGCCCCGAGCGTAATATTTTTATTGTGAAGAATAAGCATCAAATTTATGGTTATGAAAACATGTGCCCACATAATTTTTCACCATTAGATTGGTCCCCGAATCAGTTTTTAAATTTTGATAATAGCTATATTCAATGCGCCAATCATGGTGCATTATTTGAAATTAACAGTGGTGATTGTATATATGGCCCTTGTGCTGGGCAGTCTTTACAATCGATCAAAATAGAAGTTAAAAATAAAGTCATATTTGCATTTATATAATATGTCCGTTTTACAAAAATATTTCCCGCTTCTGGCTATATTCTCAAGCATATTTGCTTATTTTTGGCCTCAATGGTTCTCTGAACAAAAGCCTTATATTGTCTACTTATTGGGTATTGTGATGTTCTGTATGGGTTCTTCACTGACACTGCAGGACTTTAGACGTGTCATCACCCATTATCCAATTTTAATTTTAGGCCTGGTTTTACAATTCGGTTTAATGCCACTAATTGCCTGGCAACTTAGCTTGTTGGCAGGTATCAGTATCGCACTTACAACAGGAATGATACTGGTTGGAAGTGTTCCAGGAGGCACTGCATCAAACGTGATTTGCTATCTATGCAAGGGAGATGTAGCACTCTCAATTTCTTTAACAGCTATCAGTACATGTTTATCTATAGTCGCAACCCCTTTATTAGTTTATGCCTATTTAAATCAAACTATTGATATCCCAGTCCAGAATATGATGCTTAACATCTTTCAAATAGTAATTTTGCCTGTTGGTCTAGGGCTTTTACTTAATCGCTATCTCCCTATTATTGTGATGCCGGTTAAAAAATTTGGTGCAGATTTCGCGATTTTAGTGATTTGTTTTTTGATAGCAATCATTGTCGCACTAGTCCATGATGATTTACTAATGGTCAGCCCAATTATCGTTGGATTAGTCCTTATGCATAATATTTCTGGCTTGGTAATAGGCTATTTGACCACATTTGCTATTACACGCGACAAAAAAATGAGTAAAACTATTGCTATTGAAGTGGGTATGCAGAACTCTGGACTCGCCATGGCTCTAGCAGTAAAATTCTTTGGGTCGGTAGCAGCATTGCCAGGGGCATTATTTTCGATTATTCATAATGTCACTGGGTCTTTATTGGCTAGCTATTGGGCTAAAACAACAACAAAATAAGGTTTATGAATACTGCTACTGGAAGTGTCATCATACTAATCGCTTGGGGTATCACCATTGCCCTTGTCTTCAATTTACTAGGCGGTCCATTCGTTGAAGATCGCATGTGTACATCAACATGCTTTGGAATGTTGTATTGGGGTGCCATTGTTCTTGCTGTCGTAGGAACTTTAATTAGCCTAATGCAGGCTGTTAAATCAAACAAAACACTCATTAATGTTGGTGCATTCTTATTAGGCCTTCTCCTTTGCGCCTCACTATTTGGTGTTATGGTGATAGGCAACCTTTCATAGCTAAATTCAGTTTATAAATACAAATCTAAGGTTTCTATTTATGCGTTAGCATATTCGATAGCATTACCTAGCCACCTATTTAACAGAGCATCTATTCGTTCCGGGTGAGCTTCTAATAAGTACTTGGCTGCTTTTTGGACTTCCGGCAACATCACTAAATCACGGTTAAGATTTGCAATATGCATTTGAATGTCACCTGATTGCTTGGTTCCCAATACTTCACCCGGACCACGTAGCTCTAAATCCACACGTGCCAACTCAAAACCATCATTAGTTTCACGCAGTGCCTCTAACCGCTTTTTAGCCACATCGCCCAAAGGATTCTTATAAATTAAAACACAACTGCTTTGTTTATCTCCCCGCCCAACACGCCCTCGCAATTGATGCAATTGTGCTAAACCAAATCTTTCTGCATTTTCTATGATCATCAAACTTGCATTAGGCACATCCACACCCACCTCAATAACAGTTGTCGCAACAAGCACATTGATTTTTTTATTAATAAATCCCTGCATCACTGTATCTTTTTCCATGGATTTTAATTTGCCATGCAATAAACCTAAATTTAAATTCGGTAATTGCTCTTTAAGATATTCGTAGGTGTCTATGGCTGCTTGGCACTGTAATACATCAGATTCCTCTATTAAGCTACATACCCAATAGGCTTGTGCTCCTTCATCGCAGGCTTCTTTTATTCGTTCAATAATATCGTCACGACGTTGATCAGAGATAGCAACAGTCTTAATAGGTTTCCGTCCTGGAGGCATTTCATCAATCACAGAGTAATCGAGATGTGCATACATGCTCATTGCTAGGGTTCTAGGTATGGGTGTCGCTGTCATTGTTAACTGATGAGGGTAGATATCATGGTCAGTTCCTTTTTTACTGAGTAATAAACGCTGATGAACACCAAACCGATGTTGTTCATCTGTAATACAGATCGCAAGATTCTTAAACTCTACCTCACTTTGAAAAATAGCATGCGTACCCACAACTACTAAGGCAGTTCCTGATTTTATCAACTCCAGCATCTCCCTGCGTTTTTTAGCAGTGAGACTAGAAGACAACCAAGCAACCTGTATCCCCAAAGGCAGTAACTGATTGGTAAAATATCTAAAGTGTTGTTCTGCAAGAAGCTCTGTTGGCGCCATAATGGCAGCTTGATATTTATTTTCCACAGAATATAGACAGGCGATTAAAGCAACTATAGTCTTTCCACTTCCAACATCACCTTGTACCAGCCTCATCATAGGATGTGGCGCATCGAGATCTTCTTTTATTGCATCAAGTACCTTTTTCTGTGCACCTGTCAGTGTAAAATGAAGGTTTTCAATAAATGGAGTCACTAATTCATTTGTTGGCTTCAAACAGTAAGTTTTACGTTTGTTACTGCGTATTCTTATTTTCATAACGCTTAGATGATGTGCAAGCAGCTCTTCAAACGCTAAACGTTTCTGCGATGGATGTTGATGTTCAACCAAACACTGCTTATCACTATCTGGTGAAGGTTGATGAACATCATAAAGTAGTTGCAACATTGACTTTGAAGAAGAAAAACTGGTGTGAATTCCATCTAATAGATTATTTAAATCTTGCTTTTCTGCCCACTTTAAAGCCTTTTTTATTAATGACTGCAAGCGGGATTGAGTTAACCCTTTAGTAATCGGGTATACAGGCTCTAGGCGATCTGCAAGTTGTACTGTTTCAGTATCATTTAGAACACGATACTGAGGATGAATCATTTCAACTCTATTACCTACCTGTCTTGGTTCACCAAAACAAAGGACGTGCTTTCCATCTGCTAAGCCTTGAATTTGACGGTTGTTGAAATGAAAAAACCGTAACGTTATTTCACCTGTATCGTCGATTAATTTTACTGTCATCATTCGGCGACGCCCAAATACAACTTTTGCATCATAAACTTGGCCGATGACTTGCAAATCTGAATTGTAAGTAATATCTGATATTTTTGTTATCACCGTTCTATCGTTATATCGAATTGGAAGATGAAATAACAAACCATAGATATTATGGATATTTAACTTAGCCAACAGCTCTACTGCTTTAGGTGTCATACCCGGCAGACTAGTCAAATCGTTCACTGCTTAAGATTTTTTAATTTTCTGCTAAAGCTCTAGTACTGCATCCATTTCTACTTGCGCAGCTTTAGGTAATGCAGCAACACCAACGGCCGCACGTGCAGGATAAGGTTCTTTAAAGAAAGTGGCCATTATTTCATTCACTTTAGGAAAATGAGTGAGGTCCGTTAGAAATATATTTAACTTAACGACATTCTCTAGTGATCCTCCAGCCGCTTCAGCAACAGCAGACAAATTTTCAAATACTCGTTTAATTTGTGCTTCAATGTCATCACTCACGATCTCCATAGTTTGTGGATCAAGAGGAATTTGTCCCGACATATAAACAGTGGTGCCTACTTTTACTGCCTGCGAATAAGTACCAATAGCTTGAGGTGCACGATCAGTTGCGATGATCGTTTTAGCCATAGCAATCTCCTTTGTTTGAAATATTATGGTTTCAGAATATATTATGCTCGCATGCGCGATACTTTGAATACATATGGACTCGCACGAATCACGCGAATTATTCTTGCCAAATGATTTCTATCTTTAACATCAATTAAAAAAGTAAGCGTAGTACTTGCATCATCATTATCTTCGAATGATATATCGACAATATTTGAGTCTTCTTCGGCAATTCTAGAGGCTAGGTTTGCTAATACACCACGTTGATTCTCAGTTTGCGCACGAACCGCAACTGTAAAATCTTGTTCCTGGCTATCAGACCAAGAAACAGCTATCCATTTATCTTTTAAAGCATTATTACGATCAATGTTTCGGCAGGTATCTCGATGTATTACAAGACCTTTACCTGCCGTCATTATTCCAATAATAGGATCGCCTGGGATTGGATGGCAACACTTACCAAAATTTACAAGTAGCCCTTCGGTGCCCACAATAGCAAGTGGTGTTTCATCATCGCTTTTATATTCCGCTTTTTTATCCGAATCTAAAAGTATTCGGACAATTAATTCAGCAACTTGCTCACCTAAACCGATGGCTTTATAGAGGTCTTCAACAGATTCTAGAGCGACACTATTAAGTAATCGATCTATATCTTTATTACGTATATCGACTAGAGACTTCTTATAGGGTGTTAGTGCTTTTTCAAAAAGTCTTTTACCTAACTGCACAGCCTCTTCTTTTTGTAAATTTTTTAGGTAATGACGTATATTAACGCGAGCTTTATTTGTTTTAACAAAATTCAACCAGCTGGGCTTGGGGCTTGAATTTACATTAGATACAACTTCTATGGTCTGACCATTTTCCAAAGAGGTACTCAACGGAGAATATCGACGATCGATTCGAACAGCCACACTGGTATTACCTAGATCTGTGTGAACAGCATACGCAAAATCAACCCCACTGCTATCTCTCGGCAATGCAATGATATCTCCGGCAGGTGTAAACACGTAAATATCTTCAGGAAATAAATCAACTTTTACGCTCTCAAAAAACTCTATAGAGTTAGCTGTATTTTGCTGTATCTCCATGATCTCAGTTAGCCATTTGCGAGTACTAGCGGGTGTAGTTGGCAAATCAGTATTTTCATCTTGGCTTTTATATAACCAATGTGCTGCGACCCCTGACTCCGCAATATGATCCATTTCCTCAGTTCGAATCTGAACTTCTATATAAACACCATGTGGGCCAAATAAAATTGTATGTAAAGATTGATAACCATTTTTTTTGGGGATTGCAATGTAGTCTTTAAACTTGCCAGGAACCGGTTTATATAAGTTATGAACAACACCTAGTGCTCGATAACAAGTATCTACGTCTTTTACTAACATGCGAATCGCATATACATCGTATACTTCAGAGAATGGAATATGTTTGGCGCGCATTTTTTTATAAATGCTATACACATTCTTTTCGCGCCCAAAGATACGACTCTCAATGTTGGCATTTTCCAATTGGGTACATATAGATGTTTCAAATTTGCGCATTATTTCTTTACGCTTCTTGCGGTTCTTGCGAATTGCATCTTCCAACGCTTTATAACGAAATGGATAAATTGCTTGAAACGCTAAAGCCTCTAATTCAAGTCGCAACTTATGCATACCCAGCCTTCTGGCGATAGGCACATAAACATCCAACGACTCTTTTGCAATACGACGCCGCTTCTCATCACGCATTACGCTGATAGTTCGAAGATTATGTAGACGATCAGCAAGCTTGATGATGATGATACGTATATCACGTACCATCGCGAGCATCATTTTACGAAAATTTTCTGCTTGTGCTTCTTGCTTAGAAGAAAAAGATAAATGGGTAAGTTTGCTGACACCATCAACAAGCTCAGCAACCTCGTTACCGAACTGTTCTGAAATTTGTTCTTTTGCTGTCGGTGTATCTTCAATTACATCATGCAAGATTGCTGCAATGATGCTCTGTCTATCCAAATGCATTTCAGCCATGATCTTAGCTACGGCTAGAGGATGATAAACGTAAGGTTCGCCTGTTAAGCGTTTCTGTCCTTCATGTGCTTCTGCACTAAAAAGATAGGCCTGATAAACTTCTTTAACTTGAGCAGGTTCGAGATAAGTCTCTAATAGATCGCACAACTCGCTTATTAGAAAGCGAGAAGGATTTACAGCAGTTAATGTTGTAGAAGATGAACTTGGTGATGAAGCCGCCTTCGCCAAGATTTACTCACTTGTTGGAGCGCTATCCGATGGTTGTGCTACTTGTTGATCCATATCTGCCTGCATTTGGCTCAGCTCTTGGCCAATTTCAGCATGGAGAGCTGCAGCAACAGCATCAATTTCTTCCATCTCTTCGGAAAGCAGCATCTCGGTATCATTCCCGATAGGTGTCTCTTTAAGATAATCTTCCGTAATTAAAGAGTCAGCTATTTCACGTAAAGCCACTACCGTAGCTTTATCATTTTCCCATTCGACTAGTGGCTCAGTGCCAATCGAAATATCTCTGGCTCGCTTACTTGCGACCATAATAAGTTTAAATCGGTTATCTACTTTTTCTAGGCAGTCTTCTACAGTTACGCGGGCCACGGATACATCTCCATAATTATGTGTTCTTTGTAGTGAACTAAGTTTAGTTGATTTTTTAGCCCTAAACTACACCTCTCTTGAGCAGCTCTCACTGAACTACGTCTATTATTAGTCCAGAGAGCTTAATAAAGCTTCCATCTGTAAGGGACTTGGGGGCTCAAATTGGTCGGGCTGAGAAAATACATTTATAAGCTGTTTTACTGCGGATGACATATCATCATTGATGACTAAATACTGATACTCGTCATAATGGCTTAGTTCACTCTGCGCCTCACACATTCGATCAGCAATAACTTGTTCGGAGTCTTGTCCGCGTGATCTCAACCGCATTTCGAGCTCGACAATTGATGGTGGAAAAATGAAAATCGAAGTGGCCTCTGGATAGATTGAACGCACTTGCTGCGCTCCCTGCCAATCAATTTCTAGCACTACACTATGGCCAGCCTCCAATAGGGTTTGGATAGATTGCTTTGATGTTCCATAATAATGTCCAAATACTTCAGCATGCTCTACAAAGTCATCTTTTTCTACCATAGATAAAAATTCATTTTTGTTTACAAAATAATAATGTTCACCATTGACTTCACCAGGGCGTATATTTCTTGTGGTATGAGAGACAGCTACTTTCAATTGCGGCAAAAAAGAACGCACTTCTTTCAGTAAGCTCGTTTTTCCGGCGCCTGATGGCGCAGAGACAATATAAAGATCTCCAATATTCATAGATAACATTCAAACAAAAGGCTCTGAAAAATACCAGAGCCTTAATATTATTTAGTATTGTACTTTTAACCTTTAGTTAGAGGTACAAGTACAATCTCAACACGTCGATTTAATGCACGCCCTGCTACGGTATCATTGGTTGCGACAGGGTAGTCTTTTCCGTAACCGTAGGTAGTTAAGCGCGCAGCTAATATATCCTGACTACGAAAATAATCTGCCACACTATCCGCTCGTTGTTTTGACAACTTTAAATTGTATTCAGCAGAACCTGTGCTATCCGTGTGGCCCATTATCTCAATCAGTGTTTTATCGTATTCCTTTAGAATAATTACGACAGAATTTAAGATGGCATAAAAGTTACTTGATATATCTGAACTATCGACTGCGAAAGTTATGTTACTCGGCATATTTAAAATAATATTATCACCGTCGCGAGTAACACTTACTCCCGTACCCGCCAATTTTTCTCTTAGCTTTGCTTCTTGAACATCCATGTAATAACCCACCGAGCCGCCTGCGATAGCGCCGATTCCAGCACCAATCAATGCATTCTTTTTGCGTGAGCGACTGTCATCACCGCTTATTAATCCAACGACTGCACCTGCTGCTGCACCTATTCCTGCACCTTTGGCCAAGTTGCTCGTTTTCTTCTCACCTGTATAAGGGTTGGTTGTTGAACACGCACTGATTACAAAAAGAACAAGCACAAACGGTATCACCCGGACAATAGCCATACATTAACCTCTTTATCGTTAATTGAATTAGTTAGAAAAATGAAAACTCATTTAGTTCTAATACGTTACACAACCGTATATCGGTGAAATATTTACTCATATCTTAAATATATATACGCCTTAAGACTAAGTCACTGATTTAATTTTACAATCTCATCAGCGAGATTTAGACAATTAAATAGGACTATAAATGGATTTCGATCCCGATTTTGGATGGCCAAGCCTTAAAAATGACGACTTGTTTGCCACGCTCGATACAATACAGAATATCAATGATCCTAGCGGTCAAATTCTCGAGGAAAGTTTGAATGAAGCTGATAATTGGGCAAGTGAAGTGCTTGCATCAGCAAAATTACCTTCAAAGATTAAAGATTTACAAAAGAAATTCGAGGACATAGATAAAGGCTCCTCAAGCTGGTATGCCGCCAATAGTCTTTTACAATCATTTACTCTTAGGTCAGCTTTAGAAGAAGGTGATCAAGCAACTGCTATCTTACTTGGATTTCTATTAGCCGATTTTCGCTGGCAAGGACAATTTGCAGAACATCGTGAACAATTTTTGGCAGATGAAAAAGTTGTAGAGGAAATCCTAAATAATGTTGATGATGCAAAAGAAGTAGAAATACAGACATATACCGCTGCAATCACTGCTCTCAAAGAAAAATACCCACATTGCACAGTTAATGCCTTAAGAATCTTATTGGCCAAGAACCTAGGTGTGAGCAAAGACAGGCTGGATGAACTCGATATCACGCCGGAATGATAAAAATATAATGAATACACAAATACAACCTAGCCCAATAACTCAGGAATTATATTCGATTGACTGGTCAAAGCGATTTGATGAGTATAGAAAATCTGACGATCAAAGTTTTAATGCTCTAAATTCTTTAATTGCTAAAGTAGAGAGATTTGTTGAAAAAGAATTAAAAAATCGCAAAGAAGACTTAGATGACATTAAAAAATTAAAAGCAAAATTCAATCGTGCCCAGGCAGATTCCACCCAATGGCATTGTTTATCAATCTTGATCAATATAAAAATTATCCGCGAAGCGATGCCTAAGGGGCTGACTCATACCGCTACACTAAGCGCTATCCAAATTATGGAACATATGTGGAAAGTGCTGGCTGCCAATGAAGAAATGCAATCAGTATTGACCCAATCTGTTAAACAAGAGCCTGTCAAAACTACAGAAGCTAAATCAACAGCGAGTAAAACTGCAAAAACTAAAACTGACCAGAAGTCTGAAAAAAATAAACCAACTTTAGCCAATTACACTTCTCGTACTCGAAATAGTGATAGTGACACTAAAGCTGCTAAAACCGAAAACGTCGTTATTAAAAAACTCGCAGCAGATGCAGGTTCAGATGATAACGATTCATTAGCGCAGGAATGTTATGAGGTCGCCTGCGCGTTGGCAGAGGAATACCCCGAATACACTTTGACAGCAATTCGTGTCATGACAGCTGAAAAGCTTGGTGTGACTCGTCAATTTATTGATAATCTGGATATACGTCCTGACCGATTTAAAAATGCTTCATAAATCAAGCATTTAAATCGTCTAGAGGCATCCTATCGTATGGCGAGACTGGAGGTATTTAATACAAAGATTTACTCAGGTGTGGCGAATTTTTCTTCGTCATTGTTGTACGCTTTCATTATAGTCCATATAATCGGCATACAAATTACCCCTCATAAAAACATAAAATAATATTTGGAGTTCAAAAATGAACTATGATTCTGCGGCTTTAATAGTGGGTGTTGTCATTGTACTAATCGCATTAGTGATGGCATTTGTATTTTAATAGAGCCTATATTTGAAATAAAAAAGGCACTGCAATGCAGTGCCTTTTTTATTTATCTACTTTTTAATTTCTATTATTCCTCTAAATTATATTCCTCAAATGCCTGCTGAAAACTGGTATGGCGTATGTCTTTTCCTTCGACGGTAAAAATCACGTACTCACAAATATTCTTAGCGTGATCACCAATACGCTCTAGAGCTCTAGCACACCACATGACGCGTAAACCATGTTCAACAGTTGATCTATCATCACTCATGGATTTAATTAAATTGCGTGTAATTGAATCGTACTCTTTGTTAATAGCTTTATCCGCGACTGCCGTCTCATAAGCACTTGCAACATCCATGCGCGCAAATGCATCTAATGACTGACGCAAGACCTGTCGAACTTGATCACCCATATGCTTAAGTTCAGCAAAGTAGGCTTCATTGCGACTATCAGTGGCAAGATCGACGGCGTAACGCCCAATCTTTTCGGCCTCGTCACCAATTCTTTCAAGATCTGAAATTGTTTTAATGATGGACATAACCAATCGTAAGTCGCTAGCTGCTGGTTGTCTGAGTGCTATGATTTGATGACATTCTTCATCGATTGATACTTCCATGGAATTAATCTGGTAATCATTCATAGCGACTTGTTCGGCTAAGTTGCTATCAGAGTTAATTAACGCCACGATACAATTGTCGACCTGTTTTTCTACCAGGCCACCCATACTTAGAACATTATTCCTGATGGATTCTAAATCGTCATCAAATTGATGGAGTATATGCGGTGCTGTATTTTGTAAAGCCATTGCATTGTCCCTATGTTTCCTCTAGTTTCTTAATTGTATATACATTTGCACACAATGTATATACATTTTTCAATAAGTTTTCATAATTAGCCGTATCGACCCGTTATATAGTCCTCAGTTTTCTTCTCTTTTGGATGAGTAAATAGTTTATCTGTGGCGCCAAATTCAACCAACTCGCCCAAGTATAAAAAAGCAGTATAGTCTGATACGCGGGCTGCTTGCTGCATATTGTGCGTTACTATTACGACTGTATACTGATCCTTTAGTTCGAAGATCAGTTCCTCAATCTTGAGTGTAGAAATCGGATCGAGTGCTGATGCAGGTTCATCAAGTAATAACACTTCAGGCTGAATTGCGATGGCTCTTGCAATAACCAAGCGTTGTTGTTGACCGCCCGACAAATCAAATGCATTGTCTTGTAAACGACTACCCACTTCCTCCCAAAGCGCTGATCGTTTCAATGACCATTCCACACGATCTTCTAATTCACGTTTATTGTTCATTCCCTGCAGACGCAACCCATAAGCTACATTTTCAAAAATAGACTTTGGAAAAGGATTAGGTTTTTGAAACACCATGCCGACCTGACGACGTAGATCAGTTACATTGACTTTGCGATCATTGATATCTTCGCTATTGAGCAATAATTCACCTTCTAATCTCACATTATCTACTAGGTCATTCATGCGATTCATGCAACGCAACAAAGTTGATTTACCACAGCCGCTCGGCCCAATAAATGCCGTCACGCGCTTACTTGGTATCTCCATGTTAATCTTAAATAGTGCCTGCTTTTCACCATAAAAAAGTGAAAAGTCTTTGCACCGCATGCAAATATTTTCATTTTCCAAACCACTGGTGTTTTCATCACTTACTTTATTTGATTCGGCTGGTATTTCCATATCATTTACTCAATCTAATAATTTTTAAGTCCATTAAGTAGTTTAATGTTCCATTGTTCGGTACTTTTCACGCAGATGATTTCGAATATAAATTGCTGAGATATTCAAAAATATAATCACTAGTACAAGAATTAATGCTGTGGCATAAACAAGTGGTCGTGCAGCTTCCACATTAGGACTTTGAAAACCGACGTCATATATGTGAAAACCAAGATGCATGAACTTACGTTCTAAATGTATAAATGGTGCATTCAAATCTACCGGTAAAGAGGGTGCTAGTTTAACTGCTCCCACTAACATTAAAGGCGCAACCTCACCTGCTGCACGTGCAACCGCTAAAATTAATCCAGTCATCATCGCAGGACTTGCCATCGGAATGATGGTACGCCATAAGGTTTCGGCTTTCGTCGCACCGAGTGCTAATGAACCTTCTCGAATCGATCTCGGTATGCGTGCAAGACCCTCTTCAGTTGCCACAATAACGACAGGCAATGTTAACAGTGCTAATGTTAATGAAGCCCACAAAATACCGCCAGAACCAAAAGTTGGCGCGGGCAATGCTTCTGGGAAGAACAATTGATCTATATTTCCACCTAAATAATAGACAAAAAAGCCAAGGCCAAATACGCCGTAAACAATAGATGGGACACCCGCAAGATTATTCACTGAGATACGCACTAGACGTGTAACAAATCCTTGCTTAGCATATTCACGCAAATAGATGGCCGCGACTACACCAAATGGCGTCACTATAACTGACATCAGAAGTACCATCATTACGGTACCAAATATTGCAGGAAAGATACCGCCTTCAGTATTGGCTTCACGCGGATCATCCAGAATAAAATCTTTAAAGTTCACAAAGTAACGCGCTATTTTTTCTAGCAAGTTCATTTGATTCGGGCGCGTTGTTTTAATAATCGTGGCTAAATTGAGTTCCGTTTGCTGCCCAGTCATGACTTCCATGACCACACTATCGCGCTTAATCTCAACATATAGTTGGTCTAACTCGGCTTTTAAAACATCATATTCTTGATTTAATGCATTGCGTTCATTGTTTATCTCGGCAATTTCTTCAGGATCGCTCTCACCTCTTAACTCTACTCTGCGTTCTTCTAGGCGTAAGTTCTCGATCTTGTAATTGACCGCACCAATTTCATTTTTTTCGATTTTATGGATGCGCGCTCTGAGCTTATCAACTCTGTCAATTCGCGCTTGTAATTCATCCCATAGCTGGCTTTCATCAATACCACTAACAAGCATTCCATCTTGCTTGATACCTTTGAGGAAACCATAAAAATTTCCCCACTCTGTACGTTCAAATACAATGGCATCTTTAGGTATTCTGACGTCAAGCTCATTTGGTTTAACCATCAGCTTAAAGTCGAACCCATAAACATCGCGATTACCCGTTTTGAGTAAGGTTCGCTGAATAAATTCTTTATCTGAATCGAAGACTATTCCTGCTTCTTTTAATTGTTTGGCAGGAACTGTTTCCGATTTTGCTTTCTCGCCAATCAATACAATCTGATTACCTCGATCAACATAATCAAATTCATAGATTGTTTTTGGCCAAAAGTGCCCCAACCCTCGTGCTGCAATCAATAGTAATAAACCCACTACCATGATGATGCTAATAGACACAGCACCTGCATTTAGCCACACCCAAGGGGTACCACTTTTAAAGAAACCTAGTTTTGTATTATTAGCACTTTCCATAATTGTTTTTATAAGCTGCTATATTTTTTACGTAAGCGTTGACGCACAATCTCGGCCACAGTGTTAAAAAAGAAAGTGAAAATAAATAACACAAAGGCGGCTAAAAATAGAATTCGATAATGCGTACTATCGACGGCTGACTCAGGTAATTCGACTGCGATGTTCGCAGATAGCGTTCTCATTCCCTGAAAGATACTGAAATCCATCACAGGCGTATTGCCGGTTGCCATCAACACAATCATTGTTTCACCCACGGCGCGACCAAACCCAATCATCACGGCAGAAAAAATACCGGGGCTTGCGGATAACAACACGACTCGAATTAATGTTTGCCAAGGTGTCGCGCCCAATGCCAACGAACCAGAAGTAAGGTGTTTAGGCACACTGAATATTGCATCTTCAGCGATCGAGAAAATAGTAGGAATTACGGCAAATCCCATCGCTATACCAATAATGAGAGCATTACGTTGATCGTATCCAATATCTAAGGTTTCACGCATCCAGATACGTATATTCCCGTCAAATAACCACTGTTCGACATAAGGTGACACTGCAATACATGCCCAGGCAATGAGGATCACAGGAATGACTAATACAGCGGCTTGCCAGCCATCAGGTATCAGTGTTTTTACTGAGGCGGGCATTTTCCACCAAATAAGCGAGAACAACACAATGCCAATCGGCATTAAAAAGAGAATGGCAAACACACCCGGCAAATGCATTTCAACAAATGGCGCTAACCATAGACCTGCCAGAAAACCTAAAATTACAGTAGGCAATGCTTCCATAATTTCAATCGTAGGTTTAACCAATGCACGCATCGGTGGCGCCATAAAATATGCTGTGAAAATAGCGCCGCAAATTGCCAAAGGCATGGCAAACAACATGGCGTAAAACGCTGCTTTTAATGTGCCAAACGTCAATGGAACAAGACTATATTTAGGCTCGAAGTCATTACTGGATGAAGAGGACTGCCAAACATAGTCAGGCTCTTTATAGTCTTCATACCAAACTTTGCCCCATATACCTGACATGGAGGTTTCGGGATGGGGGTTATCTATTTTCCATACTTGCAATCGGCCACTTTTATCTTCTGCTAGAAAAAGATCAGCACGTGGTGCCACTGCTAAGTGAGTAATTTCACTTTGGCTTGCCGGAATAGAAAGCAGATCTCGTTCACTGGTTGTGTATAGTAGTTTTATGTTGCCCGCTTGGCTTGCAGCGATAACGCCTTTCCTGAGTTGCTCATTGGTGAGTGATACAACAGGCGAATTATCGATAATCGTTTCACGAATTTTCTTTAAGCGAAATGGAATATCCTCAGGATTATCAGTACGCACCTGGAACCACTGAGAAAGCTTTCCTGAACTATCACCTATTAATATTGAAACGCCGCCAGTTAGAAATTTAACCACAGTCGGATAAGTCGGTAATTCGGTTACCTGCACTTTCTCGCGCAACGTAGGCTCACCGCCTCGCAAATTATAAGCATATAACTCACCACTCTTATCGACGACATAGGCCCAGTTCTGCACAGGGTCAACAAGCAGACCTACTGTGTTTTCTAATGCTAGGAGAAAAATTGGATCTTGAGGTTCAAGAGTCGCTTCTTCACTTATAAAAGATGACTCTTTATTGAATACCTTAAATATAATTTCGTTATTTGATGAACGTGCTAGTAGGGATATGGATTCTTCATCAGCGCCAATACCAAATTGTAGTAAGGGCCCTTCTGTTACGGTATATGGCACTTTATCATAGGGATACTCCAGCTCTGGATGAATAATTCGACGCGTCTCAGTAAATTCAAGCTTATATTTATGTCGAAAAAATAATATCTCTCCGGTCTGCAAACCTGCTGCCAATAACCCCGTTGTCTGATCTACGACTTCAAAAGAACGAATGCTGTTCTGCTCACCAATCGGTAAAGAAAACTCTTTGATTAACTCACCGTTTTCAACATTAAAAAATACTACCTTTCCGTTGTCGGTAATCCTAAGTCCAATTTCGGCTTGTTCTTCTATCGCATAATGTACCGACTTCACTTCATCAGGCGAGTCTTGTGGTTCTTCTGCGTCTAAATATACCGTTTGAGTATCATCACCAGGAGCAGAGAATTCTCCAAATATATCGACCGTGGGGTTACCAAATAATGGATAAACAACACTCAATAAAAACACGAAAATCAAGGCAATAGCCGCAATCACGCTGATGCCGCCCACTTGAACAAGTCTGCGAGCAGACACGTCAATTAACTTGCGAAGTTGCCAATGACTCGGTTTATTCATGGGTTAGAGGTGATTTTGATTTTTATTATAGATATGTAGATATCAGTAACTATTTATTCTACAGAAACTATATGACTTTTATATAAAAAAAGCCTCGCGAGATTTACGCGAGGCTTTTAAAACTTAAAATGACTTAGCTAATTACAACTCTAGTTCCTTAAGCGTCTTGTCAGCAACCTGAGCCGGTAGTGGAATGTAGCCATCCTTAACCACTACTTCTTGCCCCTGCTGTGATAATACCAACTTAATGAACTCACCTTCTAAAGGTGAAAGTGGTTTATTTGGATGTTTGTTTACATAGACATATAAGAAACGAGCTAAAGGATAAGTGCCTTTGATTGCATTTTCAGGTGTAGCATCAACATAGTTATCAGAATTTCCCTTACCTAAAGGTAGCGCACGCACACCTGTTGTCTTATAGCCAATGCCTGAGTAACCAATACCATTGAGCGACTGTGTCACTGACTGAACGACCGATGCAGAACCCGGTTGTTCGTTTACTGAAGATTTATAGTCACCCTTACAAAGTGCTTTCTTCTTAAAGTATCCATATGTGCCTGATACTGAGTTACGGCCAAATAACTGGATATCTTTACGCGCCCAATCACCTGTTAAACCTAGATCACCCCAAGTCGTAACATCTGACGGATAACCACACTTACGTGTACTAGAGAAAATTGCATCCACTTGTTCAATCGATAAGCCTGCGATTGGGTTATCTTTATTCACAAACACAGCTAAGGAGTCAATTGCCACTGGAACTGGAGTAGGCTTATAACCAAATTTTTCTTCAAAGGACGCAATTTCTTCATCTTTCATTTTACGACTCATAGGACCAATGTTTGAGGTACCTTCAGTCAATGCTGGTGGCGCAGTTGATGAACCTGCAGCCTGGATTTGGATATTGATATTTGGATAAAAACGCTTGTACTCCTCAGCCCACAAAGTCATTAGGTTAGCTAGCGTGTCTGAACCTACGCTTGAAAGGTTACCGGATACACCACTTGCTGCCGAATAGTTAGCTAATGCACTGTCTACTTTTGGCTCAGCAAATACTGGACTTGCCGTAAAAGTTAGTAGCGCAATTAAGGCTGTGAGTAAAAATCTGTGAATCATGACTTCTCCTTGGATTATGTATGTAATTCAGGGTGATTCGGGTTCCCCGAATAGGATGGGTATCAACATGAGGCAGGTACTCTATTACTTAATTGTTACATTTATATTACAGATTTCACGCCTATCAGAAGTATCCTGAAATTAGACAGAATCCGGAAAATGTAGCTCAACAGTTGTACCTTCACCTATTTCACTTTGAATTAGCAACTGCCCACCATGCCGCTCCATCACATGCTTAACAATCGAGAGACCCAATCCGGTCCCTCCCATATCGCGAGAACGTCCCTTATCTACTCGATAAAATCTTTCTGTAAGTCGTCGGATTTGAGACGGCTCAACTCCCTCACCCTGATCTTTAATTCTCAATACAGGTCCCGATGTATCAGTTTTATTCAAAATGATTGAGACTAATGTATTGATGGGCGAGTACTTCACAGCATTTTCTATGACATTCTGAATAGCGCTTTTTAATTCACGCGCATCTCCACTAATTAAAGCGCTTGCATCTATTTTTACTTCAAATTCATGGCTCTCATAAAGACTCGAGGCTTTTACCAGCTCAATGCCCTCTCGCACCAAGGTTTCGATATTGACGTTTTCAATCTGGCTCTTACTAAGAGGCAGACTTTCCAAGCGCGAAAGCGAAAGCAAATCTTCAATCAGTTGTTTGAGCCTGTGAGCCTGTTCAAGTGCACCCTCTATGCCTTTACGAGTCGCATTATCAGGCTCCTCGCGCAATGTCAGCGCTTCTAGATATCCAATAATGACAGTTAATGGTGTGCGCATTTCATGTGAAGCATTTGAAATAAATGACTTACGCATCTGCTGTAAACGCAGCAAATCACGATGATCATGCACACACAGTAACCTATGACCTTCTCCATAGGGTATGACGCGTAGTACTAAATCATTTTGCTCACTCTGCGAGGAGGAAAACTCTAGAGGTTGCGAGTAGTCGGTGCCAGACAAGTAATCACTGATTAAAGGATCGCGAATTATATATCCAACCCGCTGACCAATATCTTTCTCTTGATTAATACCGAGAATTTTTTGCGCTGCGGAATTAGCCCACTCGATTGACTGCTGAGAATTTACGATCAGCATCGCATCTGGCATTGCAGCTGTGGCAGCCTCAAAGCGGTGGATCAATTCTTCTAAATTCTGTTGTTGAAAAGTATTTTCTTTTTTAATTGCGCAAACGCGGCTGACAATTTGATCAGATGCACCATATAGTGAGGGAGTGGATTCAATTTTGGCGTCGTCTTCTAGCCATTTTCGTAAGCGGGCTAATTGCGATAGAAACCACCCTAAAATCAATAACAACACGATTGTTATTGAGAGGGCCCAATAGCCTGTGATCAAGCCAAGCAAGAATGCCAGTAATAACGAAGCTATGATGACTTTTAGCTCCGTTACGATATATTTAAATAGCATTAATCGTCGATAACGAAACGGTATCCGTATCCTCTAACTGTTTGTACCATAGTATGACAATTGTATGGTTTTAGCAGCTTTCTTAAACGTAGTATATGCACATCGACAGTTCTTTCTTCAACAAATTTACTGCGCCCCCACACATAATCGAGTAACTGTGCTCGACTATAAACCTTATCAGGGTGCGTCATAAAAAATTCAAGCAGGCGAAACTCTGTTGGCCCGACTTCGACTTGAATGTCATCAACTAACACTTGATGAGCATCCAAATCTAATACTAACTTTCCATACACTAGTCGGTTTTCTGTTGCATTATCTTCTTTTCTACGCAGCACAGCTCGAATACGTGCTGAGAGTTCTTTGACAGAAAATGGTTTAGTGATGTAATCATCAGCGCCAGAATCCAAGCCTTCAACTTTATCACGCTCTTCTGTTTTCGCAGTTAACATAATGATAGGAATATCACGCGTAAACTCATCGCGTTTGATACGCCGCACTAATTCAATTCCTGATGTGTCGGGCAACATCCAATCCATGAGGATTAAGCTTGGATTTTTATGTGCAAGCTTTTCTGTTGCTCTTCTACCATCAACGGCTTCATCTATCTCATATCCTTCGCTATCGAGGGCAAAATACACCATATCACGTATCGATTTTTCATCTTCCACGATCAAAATATGATGTTTTTTCATAAGACTAGGGATTGGTTTCTTTGATTGAATATCTGATTGTAAGTCCATTAGCAATTATTTGGGTAAATTAATCTAAAAATTACTTGTGGATTATTCACGGCTTATATTAAATTTTTGTTACATGTGGTCTTAAAAATTTATTGAGGATAAATCAATTTCAAATTTCATAGGATTTATTAAATATATCAGGCATAAAAAAGGGCAGTGAAACTGCCCTTTTTTAAAACTAACAACTATGTTTTAAAACTTAAAAATAATATCTGTCTGGAGTAGCTGTTGGTCATCAGTAGGCTCTCCAGGAACATCCAACTCAGAATCATAGTAATCAATTACCGCAGTTATATTCTTGGCGACGGCATATTTAAACTGGATTTCATTTGATGTTACACCTGTTAAGCCGCCAAAACGGTCAGAATCTGGGAAGATATTAGGAAATGCACTTTCCTCAAGGTCAGCATAGATATACTTTAATTCCCAAGTACCTCTATCTTTGACTTTCTTATCACCAAATTTAAAGCCAATGCTATAGCCCACATCTTCATCGTCTAAACTGCTTTTAACGTATTCGCCAATAGCTGCTAATCTTTTACCCAATAAAGACTCAGATAAACCAGCTTCACCACCTAGGGCCCAAGCATGTGCACTAGAATCATCAAAGTTATTAGGGTCGTCACCCATGACCATATCGAATTCATTAAATTGATAATATGTGACTGCGCCGTTGCCATAAAAATTGCCTGATTTGAATTTTTGGCCAAGCTGAGCAACATACATATCTGGGTCGTTACTATCACTACTGAATTCATCTACGATCCAGAAACCCAAGTTTGCGAAGGTAGTACCCAAACTATTTTTATTCTGGAAGTTAGTTGAAAAACCTTCAGGATTGATGTCGCTATCCCAAAGTAAATCCGTTGGCACCCACAAGTATTCTTTACGTTTAAATTTACCGCCAATGACATTTAGCTGATTTTGTTCATTCTTGAAAGCCGTCCACTGGGCATAGGCATAATCAAGACGTGCGTCTTTTGTTGAGAAGTTATCATCAAAAGTTTCGTTGGTGGAACGTGGGTCCTCACTTCCACTTGCAAATCCTAAGCCCACTTCGACATTATCACGTACATCAGCTGTGGCGCCTAAACGAAGACGATAACGGTACCTTTCACGACTTTGGGAACTCTCACCAGCGGGATCATCTTTTTCCCATTGACGGCGCAATCTAAGATCACCCTTAAATTTGATTTTTTCAGCCCAATTCAGCTTGTCAGTCGTTTTCTTGACAGCAGCAACTTTCTTTTCAGCTGTT
>JBCDBX010000029.1:0-20624 GCA_039182865.1 Pseudomonadota bacterium | reverse complement strand
TATTATCTTGAAAGAGATCCACATCGTTTTCTTGAAGGCATGCTAATCGCAGCTAATGTGGTTGGCACAGATTCAATTTATATTTACCTTCGAGATGAATATGCAGGCATACGCAAGGGACTCTCTCACGAACTAGAAAAATTACAAAGTAATCCTCCAGTTGAACTACCCCATATTGAACTGCGACGTGGTGCTGGTGCTTACATCTGTGGTGAAGAATCTGCCATGATCGAATCGATTGAAGGTAAGCGTGGCATGCCACGTTTACGCCCTCCTTTTGTTGCGCAAGTCGGTGTATTTGGAAGACCGACGCTCGAACACAATATGGAGACTTTATATTGGGTACGTGATCTTATCGAAAGAGGGGCTGATTGGTTTACCTCTGAAGGTCGAAATGGCCGCACAGGCTTGCGTTCATTCTCTGTAAGTGGGCGTGTTAAAAATCCTGGCGTTCATCTAGCTCCAGCGGGTATCACAATCACAGAACTGATCGAAGAATACTGTGGTGGCATGTTAGATGGCCATGAGTTTTACGGATACTTCCCCGGTGGTGCTTCGGGTGGCATCCTTCCCGCAACAATGAGTGACATCCCACTCGATTTTGACACACTCAATGAATATGGATGTTTTATTGGATCAGCAGCCATTATGGTTTTTTCTGATCAAGATAAAGCACGTGATCTGGCACATAACGCTATGAAGTTTTTCTCTCATGAGTCATGTGGTAAATGCACACCATGTCGAGTTGGTACTTCTAAAGCGGTGATGCTGATGGATAAAGAAGAGTGGGACCAACCACTAATGAAAGAACTTTCACAAACAATGTCGGATGCATCGATTTGCGGATTGGGACAAGCAGCTTCTAATCCAATGCAGTGTGTGCTCAATTATTTTCCTGATGAATTGAAGTAAAGCTTACTAGGAATGATAAAAACTTTTATTCAAACAACTTTTGCTATTAAAAGTCCATTTTACGGAGTCTCGAATGGCCGCTAACCCAAAAGATTTAAACGAACTACAAACTGTTGAATTCTCATTAAACGGAGAAAAGATTCATGCGTTTGAAGACGAAACAATTCTTCAAGCCGCACGTAGAAATGGTATAGAAATTCCCCATCTCTGTTATAAGGATGGATTACGTGCAGACGGTAACTGTCGTGCATGTGTAGTGCAAATTGAAGGTGAACGCGTGCTGCAACCTTCATGTGTACGCACACCCACTGAAGGCATGGTCGTCAATACTGAAAATGATCGCGTCGTCCATTCACAGCGTATGGTACTAGAGTTACTTCAGTCTGATATGGCTGAAAAGAAATACACATTAAATAGCGAGTTAGATCAGTGGTCACAAAAAATGGAAATCGGGTTACCTCGTTTTGATTCACGCCATAATCCGAATGAAGATTTATCTCATCCGGCCATTGCAGTAAATCTTGATGCTTGCATCCAATGTACTCGTTGTCTACGCGCGTGTCGTGAAGAACAAAATAATGATGTGATAGGTTACGCTAATCGAGGATCACATTCTTTAATTGTGTTTGATATTGCAGATCCTATGGGCGATAGCACCTGTGTCGCTTGCGGTGAATGCGTACAAGCCTGCCCCACAGGTGCACTCATGCCATCTAAAGAACTAGGCATGTTAGAACCCGATCGCAAAGTTGAATCTACCTGCCCTTATTGTGGTGTTGGTTGCTTGCTAACTTTCAATGTTAAAAATGAAAAAATAATATATGTTGAAGGTCGCGATGGACCCGCTAACAAAGGTCGACTATGCGTCAAAGGCCGCTATGGTTTCGATTACATCCATAACGATAGACGCTTAAAGAAACCTCTAATTCGCAAAGAGGGAGCCGCAAAAGTTACCAACATCGAACTGTTAACCGAAAAAGACATCAGCAATATGTTTCGTGAAGCTAGCTGGGAAGAAGCACTCGATTTTGCAGCCAAAGGTTTACGCGATATACGCGATGAACTGGGCGGTAATGGTCTAGCAGGTTTTGGTTCTGCCAAAGGCTCAAATGAAGAAGCTTACTTATTCCAAAAACTAGTACGCACTGGTTTCAAAACAAATAATGTCGACCACTGTACTCGCCTATGCCATGCTTCTTCTGTTGTCGCATTATTAGAGGGTATTGGGTCTGGTGCCGTATCCAATCAAGTCGCAGAAGTAAAAGACTCAGAAGTCATTGTGATTATTGGTTCTAACCCCACAACAAACCATCCAGTGGCAGCTACTTTTATTAAGAATGCATCGCGCGACGGAAAAACCTTGATTGTGATGGATCCTCGTAAGAATGAAATAGCGCGCCATGCGAATTACTTCCTACAATTTAAACCTGATACCGATGTCGCGATGTTGAATGCCATCATGCATTCCATTATCAAACAAGGTTTGGTTGATAAAGACTTCATCGAGAAGCGTACCGAAGGATATGCAGAATTAGAAAAGCATCTCGAAGATTACTCACCTGAAAACATGGAAAAGATCTGCGGCATCCCCGCAGACACATTACATGAAGTTGCACGTGTATACGCTTCATCAAAAGCATCAATTATTTTCTGGGGTATGGGTGTTTCTCAACATATACATGGCACGGATAATGCTCGTTGCTTAATTGCGCTTTCACTCATGACCGGACAAATTGGCAAACCAGGTTCTGGCTTGCATCCACTGCGTGGACAAAACAACGTACAAGGCGCATCTGACGTTGGTTTAATCCCGATGGTATTTCCTGATTACCAACGCGTTGATAATCCACAAGCGCAAGAGCGCTTCGAAAAACTTTGGGACACCGAGCTTGATCCTAATCCTGGATTAACAGTCGTTGAGATAATGGATGAAATTACTGAGGGCAAAATCCAAGGCATGTATATTGAAGGCGAAAATCCTGCTATGTCTGATCCTAACTTGAATCATGCGCGTAAAGCTTTAGCTTCATTGAAACATTTAGTTGTACAAGATATTTTCATGACTGAAACAGCTATGTTTGCCGATGTCGTTCTTCCTGCATCAGCCTTCCCCGAAAAAGACGGTACATTTACTAATACTGATCGCCGTGTACAACTTGGGCGTAAAGCAGTTAATCCACCTGGTGAAGCTAAGCAAGACTTATGGGTCATCCAGGAAATAGCTAAACGACTTGGCTTGGATTGGAATTATCAAGGACCAAGTGACGTCTTTGCAGAAATGCGTTTAGGAATGGATTCCATTAAAGGGATGTCATGGGATCGCCTGGAACAAAATCACTCTGTGACTTATCCATGTGATTCACCTGAAGACCCTGGCCAAGGTATTATCTTTATTGATGAATTTCCTACTGAAAGTGGTCGCGCAAAGATAGTCCCTGCACCATTTACAAATGCGGACGAACTTCCTGATGATGAATATCAGTTCGTATTAATTACTGGTCGACAGTTGGAACATTGGCATACAGGTGCAATGACACGTCGTGCGAGCATGCTTGATGCGATTGAGCCAGTTCCAGTTGCCGCAATTCATCCTAATGATCTCAAGAAACTTGGCATCGAGCCAAGCGATAAAGTTCGTTTGTCCTCTCGTCGTGGTTCTATTGAATGCTATGCGAGAGCGGATGATGGCTTACATGAAGGACAAGTCTTTATGCCATTCTGCTATCACGAAGCAGCAGCTAACTTGTTAACTACGGATGCACTTGATCCATTCGCTAAAATTCCAGAATTTAAATTCTGCGCAATTCAAGTAGAGCCAGCGAAAAAGCATTAATCTACATAATCCATCACGTTCAAATGGATTAAAAATATCTGTGATCCTTACTATTCCGTAAGGATCATCCCACTTAAGCGTTCTTCTTTTTTAAGTAAGATCTATTCGGACTTATCACGGCTAATACCTTGGTTGTAAAAAGGAGATCAGCAGATGAAAATTTATTATCTCGGCACATTCTTTAAGATAATTGGCATTAGTGCATTATTGTCATTATCTGCCAATAGCTTCGCCAGCGGACATCATGGCAAAGCAGTTTATCAAGGCGGTTATTATGTTGGTAAAGTGTTTTACAAAAATAACAGCCGCGACTACAGACGGGGCCACAACATTAGATACAATCGTCATAGCTATAACAAACGATATTACAAACCACGTTATCGAAGTCGCCCTACTTACTACAAAAATAGAAGATACGGTTACACATCAAAATATCATAGAAACCGGAGTTATAGATATCACTAACTCAAAGGTCATTTAGTATTAGCCTTTGATCTCATAACTATTGTAAACTTTCGATTTGTACAATGATTAAATTGTCCGTCCGCTCATTATTGATGATGGCTCCGTAAATTAATTAATTGCGAATAAAATGGAGGTGGATGGTTTCTAAGCCATACTACTGCTTGATGGGTTGCAGGGAATCCCTTGTGGTTAACAGTTTCATCAAAGACTTCCGAAAATATTGTGCTATTAGATATATCATCAAACAACCGAATCATGTTTTGTGCGCCACGAACACGTCGCTTAGCACAGCATTTCAAATAATCATAAATAACATTATTCAGGCGTATGCCTTGTTCATTGAACAAACGCATATCTACATTAGCAAAATAGGCAGCACCTCCCCAATAAAGACGAACATAGGCCTTTGTTTGCTTAAATATTTCACTTAATTGTGTAATAGAGATGTCGTCATATATATGCTGTATGCGAGCACGCCTAAAGCGCTCCTTTAATTTATTAACACCCTCATTCCAAGTGATGACATTATTCGCATACATGAACTGATATTGCAGATAACTCGCAATACCTTCAGCAAACCAGGCGCTATTGCTTCCAAGATAAGGAAAAAGTAGATGCGCTAGTTCATGATAGACCGTCCAGTCATCAATAAACTCTTCTTTTGTATGAGCCATGCTGACATAAAAATGAACTGACTTTTCAATCCCTTTAGTCGTATGCGCCCAGGGAACCGGCTCACTGCCTTCTTGTTGATAAAAATACACGTTAAAGTTATAGGGTAAGGGACCAAATAATTTCTCTACACTGGTGTCAGCTTCTTCAACCCATTCCATCAACATATCTTGTTCTGCAAGACTAAACTTGCCTTGCCAATACCAATCAGGACTGGCATGCAAAGTGGATATACTTAATAGAAATGTGTAGAAAAGTTGCCTTCTCATGGGTCTTGTAGACATTGATTAGATAATTGGGTTCCGCGAACTTTTACTAGCATGATTATCTAAAATAGTCACTGCAATATAAGATTAGAAATAAGGTTTTAAATATACATAAATTTCATCATGCATCATTTCTTAAACCAAATAATAGGCTGGTCCGCACTAGTGATGACATTATCACCTCAATTATACTCACAAGATTTTGATGACTTAAATGATCAACTAAGCGCTATACAGCATAAATACAACATCGCTGGTGTTAGTTTGATCATTGTCGACGAAAAAGAAACTTTAAATGAAGCTTTTTTAGGTGTTGCCAATCGTGAAACAAAGCAAGAGGTGAATGCTGATACGGTATTTCGTGTTGGCTCAATCACTAAAACTTTTACCTCGCTAGCTGCTTTAAAGCTACAAGAATTGGGTAAGTTAAATATTGATGACAAAGTTTCCGACTATGTAACACCGCCCTATGACAATACTTATCCTGAGTCACCGATCCGAATTGCGCATCTTCTAGAACATACCGCAGGCTTTCAGGATATGGATGCAACTGAATGGAACTTCAAACAACCCGATTGGACTTTGGAGCAATCATTCAATTACTCACCTTCATCACGCACTACGCGTTGGGAACCAGGTATTTATTCATCCTATACCAACTCTGGTGCTGGCATTGCGGCCTATGTTATGGAAAAAGCATCAGGACAAATCTTTGAAGAGTTTGTTCAAACTGAAGTCCTTAACCCACTGGAATTACGTGATGCGACTTTTTATCTTGATGAATCCATTAAGGATCGCTTAGCAGTCGGTTATAACAAAGATGGAGAAAGTGTCATTCCATATTGGAATATGCTGTACCGACCATTCGGTGCAATGAATATGCGCGCTAGTGAAATGGGTATTTTTATTCGCATGTTAATCAATCAAGGACTTACAGATTCTGGCAAACGGATATTCAACAAAGAATCTATTCAACGTTTAGAAACCCCTAATACCACATTGGCTGCACAAGAAGGTTTGAATTATGGATACGGATTAGGTAATTATCATTGGATACGAGATGGAGTTGTATTTCACGGCCATGGGGGCGATGCTGATGGTTACCTCGCGCATTATGGTTACTCCCGTGAAAACAATCTTGGATATTTTCTGGTGATCAATGCATTTAATGAACATGCCTTACGCAATATGCGCAGGGCAGTTGAGCAGTCGTTGATTCAAAGCGTTAATAAGACACAACCACCTGTTGAATATAAACTAAATCAATCAGAGTTAAATCAAATCATAGGTAATTACTATGCCGCAACAGAAAGGTTTGTTTGGAATCCAGATGCATTACCTAATAGTAACGGTACATCAATAACTAATATTGTCCATGTGTTTTATGAAGAAGGAAAGTTATATACCCAGTTCAATGAAAAAAACCCCAAAAGACTTATTGCTGTTAGCGGAAAACAGTTTCGAAGAGATAATGATCCTATCGCGACGACTTCGATCACTGTAAATGACCAAGGTGAGATAATTTTACAAGGCGATATTGGTAATTATAAGAAATACTAGCTTAGATGTTAGAAATACCTAATTTTAAATAAACAAAATTAGAAATTATTAGTCTTTATTTTTCTCAAAGCGATAAAGTAAATTGGGCTCACTAACGATATAAAGATTACCTCTATCATCAAGCACTACGCCCTCGGCCTGTGGAATAGATTGATCTAAATTATTAAAGCCCTTTTCTAAATCCAAATAACTAATCTTATTGCCTTGCAAATCAACTTCCACTAATAATTTCGACTCATCGCTGAGAAATAATAAATGACCTGAGTTATGGTCAAAATCTAATCCAGAAAAATCATCTAAATATAATCCATCAACATCGATTTCTTCGACATTTTCTATATTGATACGGTTTTCATTTTCAATAAATCCTGTCACTTTAACCAGTATCATAGGATCTCTCTCACGGACTGCATATATAGTATTGGTATGACTATCTACCGCTATCCCTTCTAACCCCTTATTGCTATAACCATGTATATTGAGTACGACTTGCTGAAGATCATCTTTATTAAGTAATTTTGTTTCGTCTTCAATTTTAGCTAGCGTTATTGCTTGATCACGCTCATCTGTGATTAAATAATAGTCATCTCCCACATAACTAATGGCTTCTGTGTCTTTGAAGTTATACATATCAACACGCCTTACTTTATTAAGCTGCAAATCAAGTTCGATTAAATAGGTAGGATTATTCACGACAATCCATAATGTCTGTTTATCATGATTATAGGTAATGCCTGATGCGTTCTTCTGAATGCCTGGAATAGCTAACCCAGTAATATTCGCAGAATAATTGGGCAGCCAAACTGAGCGCTCTTTTATACTCTCATCGGTAGTTTGCTCATGAATAATTTCCCATATTCTGTCATCAGTATCCGTGATATCCAGAATGAAGAGAATAAGCGCAATCAACACTGCAATACTTGATGCCTTATAGAGTAGTGATTGGTTTATAATGAGCATTTCTATATCTATCTAACCACTGCTAGTCATTATTACTGCCTGAAGATTGCTGTTTGATGCATTGCCATCTAAGAAAACGATAAAACTTGTGTTCATTAAGAAATAGACTTAATAGAAATGTAACAATTCCAAACAAAAATATTAGAAGAAGAAAAATTACATTCATTATCAGAAAAAACTGGACTGAAGTATCAATAATATTCAGATAAGTTAGCGGTATTAACATTATTGAAGCTGCATATAATAGACTTAAGTAACGTAATTTTGTTTTGTTTAATTTAAAACTATCAAAATCTTCTAAATCTTGCTTGATTAAATGCCTGATATAAAAAGCGATAATAATAAATATAATAGGTACTATAATCATAACTAAGATTCTTTTTTAGTGACTAGCTTCTGGCTCTAATTGTTTACAAATACTGGAAAAATAAATTAGCTTCTGACACCTATTTATGTACTTTCTGATGCAATTCAAATTAATGTAAAATTTCAAAATTCTTGAAGATAGACATTTATGTATATATGAATGATGATAGTTTCCATAAACTAGTAAACTACGCGTCATACCATCAGCTTTTTTTACAATCAAGTAAAAATAATTGAATTAAATAATCAACAAATGAGAAATGATAAATATCGTAGCTAATAATTCTGTCATTAACATTATCTAGACTCATTTGAAGTAAGGCTGGTACCTCTATAGAAATAAATTGGTTCAGACTCGAATTGATATATTTTCTTATAATCACCTAAAATTAATTCTATTTGTTTTTTAAAATTGCATAAGCCGTATCTGCTGCTTGGCGATTTTGCCAGACATCATGCACACGAAAAATTTTTGCACCTGCTTGTACGCCTAAAGCAGTGGTAGCACATGTAGCCGGCATACGTTGCGAGGGATTTTCAACCGCACAAATTTCACCCATGAAACGTTTACGACTGGTACCTAGTAATACCCCATATCTTGTCTCACACAATTCATTTAATCCATGCAGCAATTGAAGGTTATGTTCGGTTCGTTTACCAAACCCTATACCAGGATCAAGGTAAATATTCTCTTTTGCGACTCCAGCAATTTCGGCAAGCTCTGCTTGTTGGAGCAAAAATTCTTTAACTTCTTTACAAACATCTTCATAAGTTGGATTCTCTTGCATATTTCCCGGTCGACCTTGCATATGCATGATGCAATAAGGCACGTTCCTTTCTGCAACCAGTTGAATAATCGTCTCATCATCTGTACCACCGGTGACATCGTTTATAAAACCGGCACCCGCATCTAACGCCGCTTCGGCTACTTCGCGCCAGGTGGTATCGATACTTATTAATATGTCGTCTGGCAACTCTTTAGATAAAGAGGAAATAACATCGAGCACTCGACGTTTTTGCTCCGTGATATCAACACGCTGAGAACCAGGACGTGTGGACTCACCACCTATATCAATAATATCGGCACCCTGTTCCATCATTTCGATACCACGTGCAACCGCATCGCGCGATGAAGGATACATCCCACCATCTGAGAAACTATCAGGAGTTACATTCAAGATACCCATAATAATGGGGCCTTCTTTATTCAATACAGTTGTCATATAAAATTAAAGTTATTATTGAAGTGATTGTGTGGTGATCTTATTTCCAATACTGATCTTCATTAAATCATAACCGATTTCAACTTTACCTTTATAATCTTCAGTAATCTGTTTAATTACATCTTCTGGAGATAGTCCAAATAATAATAAATGATTAAGCACTGCAAGACGAGGTTGCGTTTGCTTTAGTATGCTTACCATTTCAGTCGGTGTTGTATGGTAGGCCAGAACACTATCTAGTCGTTTATTCTTATTGAGTATCGATTGACTTGCATCTGCAATTTCATGAAGTAACAGATCTACTTTTTTACTATGCTTGACTAAATTTTCGGAGTAAGTAGTGTCACCCGATATCACAATAGAACGATCACCAAAATCAATACGATAACCATAAGCTGGCTCAACCGGTTCATGATCCACTAAAAATGCCGTTACCTTGACGCGATTTTGATCATATACAACACCTTCATTAATCTCCTGGCTAATAATTTCAGCTTTAGTAGCATCTAGATTCACATTAGTAGATCTAAAGGTAATATCTGCATCATAAGCTTGGCGTAAACTTTGGACAAAATTACCGATACCCGTTGGACCACTGACTTGGATTGGATCTTGACGCTGCCAAATCCAACCAGTAATCCATAAATCATCAAAACCTGAAATATGATCTGAGTGTAAATGAGTTAAAAATACATGATCAATTCGATCAGGAGTAATTCCTGCTTGTTGCAAGCGAATCGTGACGCCTCTTCCTGCATCAAATAATAGTAGCTTTCCTCCCGCACTCACTAATGTGGAGGTACCAAACCGTTCGATGCTTGGGCGTGGTGTCCCCGTGCCTAATAAAGTCACCTCAACATAATCGGCATAAGTAGATGTTGATAACAAAAATATCGAAATAAACTTGAGCAGACGTCTCATTATTTATCCACTTTTAATACGGCAAGAAATGCTGACTGAGGCACTTCCACACTACCAATTTGTTTCATACGCTTTTTGCCTTCTTTTTGTTTTTCTAACAGTTTGCGCTTACGCGTGATATCACCACCATAACATTTTGCCGTCACATTCTTGCGCAATGCCTTAATAGTAGTGCGTGCAATAATTTGCGACCCAATCGCAGCTTGTACGGCAACATCATACATTTGACGTGGAATCAGGTCTTTAAGTTTCACGGCTAGCGCATTGCCATAGGTACGCGCATGATCTTTGTGAACAATCACTGAAAGCGCATCGACACGTTCACCATTAATAAGAATATCCAGTTTCACTAAAGGTGAGGCTTCAAAATGTGAATGGTGATAATCAAACGAGGCATAGCCTCGGCTGACTGATTTCAAACGATCAAAAAAGTCTAACACCACTTCATTCAATGGAATTTCAAAGGTGATAGCTACTTGATTGCCGTGATAGACGAGATTTTTTTGTACGCCGCGCTTTTCGATACACAATGTTATGACATTCCCAACATAGTCATGTGGCACAAGAATATTGGCTTTAATAACCGGTTCGTGCACAGAATCAACTTTATTAGCCGGCGGCAATTCAGCAGGATTATGAATTTGGATGACTTCACCATTTGTCATGTGCACTTGATAAACAACAGTGGGTGCTGTCGTAATTAGATCCAAATCATATTCACGTTCCAAGCGCTCTTGAATGATTTCCATATGCAGCATACCCAAAAAACCACAACGAAAACCAAAGCCTAGTGCTTGCGAAGTTTCGGGTTCAAATGAAAATGAAGCATCGTTTAACTTTAGCTTATCTAAAGCATCACGAAAGTTTTCATAATCATCCGAACTCACTGGAAATATTCCTGCGAATACATTGGGATTCACTTCTTGGAATCCCTCCAATGGTTCATCCGCTTCATTATCAGCAGACGTTAGTGTATCTCCGACTTTAGCACTAGAGATATCTTTAATACCACAGATTAAAAAGCCTACCTGCCCAGTCGCCAATTCATTTCGGTCTTCTCTTTTAGGGGTAAATACACCGAGTTTTTCCACTTGATGGGTACGCCCGGAAGACATCGATACAATTTTTTGTTTTGGTTTGATCGAACCCTCAAACACACGTACTAAAGTTATAACTCCGACATAACTATCAAACCATGAATCAATGATGAGGGCTTTAAGTGGGCCATCAGGCTCACCTTGAGGTTGCGGGACATGCATAACTAAGGCTTCAAGTACATCCTCCACACCTTCACCTGTTTTCGCACTGACTAACAATGGATCACTAGCGTCGATACCAATGACTTCTTCAATTTCTTCCGCCACACGATCTGGATCTGCAGCAGGTAGGTCTATCTTGTTAAGTATCGGTATGACTTCAAGTCCTAACTCAACGGCGGTATAACAGTTCGCAACACTTTGTGCTTCCACACCCTGTGATGCATCCACAATAAGCAATGCCCCTTCGCATGCCGCGAGAGAACGAGAAACCTCATAAGAAAAGTCTACATGACCTGGTGTATCAATGAAGTTTAACTGATAGGTATTTCCATCCTTGGCTTTATAAGGCAGTGATACTGCTTGCGCTTTAATGGTGATGCCACGTTCTTGCTCAAGGTCCATTGAATCAAGCACCTGCGCTTTCATCTCACGGTCACTAAGACCACCACAGTGTTGAATAAATCGATCCGCCAAGGTCGATTTACCATGGTCTATATGAGCAATAATGGAGAAATTACGTATATGATTCATTAATTTGAAAATAATACTTTATCATGGGCGACTCTATGGATCTGACCAATAATCGCTCAAGATAAATTAATTTGTGGATACTTACTTGCTGAAGTGCTTTATTATACTAGTATTGGTTGACTTTACTGCATATATTTAGATGTTGCACGCTCTCCTCTTACGTATACTCAGTCATAAATATGACAAAAAAACCTAGTAAAGAACAAAGAGAAAGTCACGAGAAAAATTTAGTACGTGAATACTTTGATAATAAGCGTAATGGATTTTTTGTCGATGTAGGCGCAAACAACCCAACCACTATTATGTCTCAGTCAAATCATTTAGAAAAAGTATTGGATTGGTCAGGCATTTTAGTCGAACCTAATCCAATTTTTGCCAGACTAGCCAGAGAAAATCGACCTAATAGTTATTTATTTGAGGGCGCATGTGTCGATACTGATGATCACCCTAACCTAACCTTATACATTCCTTTAAAGAATGGCCAAGAAATGGATGTCCATGCAGGTATTGACAAAAATATTGACGACTTTAGTTACACTAATCACAAAGAAATATCTATAGCCGCACGCTCACTCAATTCAATCCTAAAAGAACAAAATGCTCCTGAGATTGATTTACTTTCAATCGATGTGGAAGGTGCTGAATTACAAGTTCTGCAAGGTCTAGACATAGACAAGCATAAACCAAAACTTATTTTACTAGAGGATAAACATTTATACCTCACAAAGCATAGATTTTTGAAAAAGCATAATTATCAATTGATTAAGAGGACTGGATTTAATTTTTGGTATGCTCCGAAAGGTGCAAAAAGAATCCATCAAAGTTTTAGTGAGAAGTTCAGAATTTTTAAAAGAATGTATTTAAGTATTTGGCTCAAGAAAATTAATTTTTGCATCCGACATAAAACGATCAAGCCTTTAATGTCATTATAAAAAAAGGCGGTCATAACTGACCGCCTTTTACACTAGATCTATGACTTTACTTTCTTACTCTTCCTTTTCTGGTATTTTCATCGCCAAGAATTGAGGTCCTTGTGGGCGCTGCACCAGAATTGAAGCAAATTTTCCAGGATCAAGTTTATCGACCATCTCTTTGAGATTGTCGACAGTCTTAACTTTATCACCATTAACTAACTGCAAGACATCGCCCTGGCGAATACCAGCTGACCTTGCGGGCCCCTCGCCAACAGAGACGACATATAAGCCATGCTCCAAGTTGGTTTGCTCCATTTCACTCTTGGTTAAAGGACGTAGCTCCATGCCAAGCACATCATCTTTAACTTTTTCCGCTGCTACATTAGCGGCTTCTTCTTCGCTTTCAGGTAGCTGACCAATTTTAACAGTGACTGTCTTATCACTACCTTCACGAATAATCCTAAGCTTTACTTTTTCTCCTACACGAACATTTCCAACCATGGGTGGTAATGCTGCTGAGTTAGTAACCTCTTGACCATCAAATTCAACAATTACATCTCCGACTTTGACATCTGCATCTAGCGCTGGACTTTCATCCATAATTTTTGCAACCAACGCACCACTTGGCTTATCCATCCCAAATGATTCGGCTAGCTCGCGAGTCACTTCCTGAATATAAACACCTAACCAACCACGTGACACATAGCCTGTTGTCTTGAGTTGGTCGACGACATTCATCGCAACTTCTACAGGAATTGCAAATGACAAGCCCATGTAGCCACCTGTGCGGCTATAAATTTGCGAATTAATACCCACGACCTCGCCATCTAAGTTAAATAGGGGGCCACCAGAGTTACCAGGATTTATAGCAACGTCAGTTTGAATAAAGGGTACATAGTTTTCGTTTGGCAAGCTGCGGCCTTTTCCACTCACAATTCCGGCTGTCACTGTGTGATCAAAACCGAAGGGCGAACCAATTGCTAATACCCATTGACCTACTTTTAAGTCATTTGATGAACCAAATTTTGCAACGGGCAAATCATCAGCGTCAATTTTAAGTAGTGCAATATCACTACGAGGATCACTGCCAATTAATTCGGCAACAAGTTCTCGACGATCGCTAAGATTCACAATAATTTCATCAGCTTCTCTTACAACATGATGGTTAGTGACGACATAACCATCTTTAGAAACAATAAAACCTGAGCCTAACGAACTAGTATTACGGTAATCAGGACCCTCGCCACCTGGACCTTGCTCACCAAAATATCGACGTAAAAAGTCACCCAATGGACCCTCCTGAGGAATATCCATACCCGGGGGCATTCCACCACTTCTGGCTTGTACTTGTTTAGTAGTGCTTATGTTGACAACCGCACCCGAGTGTTCATCCACTAATTCGGTAAAATCTGGTAGTCCAGTATCTGCATTTGCAAGACCTGCCAATAAAAATAACCCAATAAAGCTGAATGCCATATAGGATTTTTGTGATAATAGATAAAACAAAACTTATCTCCTTGTTATAAATAACTGAAAGCTTGTAATTCAAAAACTACTTCCAGTTTTGGACAGTCATTTTGAATTTGGTTTCATTTTTTTTATATTTTTTAATCTTTAGGTTCAATTGAAGAACCAATCAACTCAACTGTTGCGTCAGGTACTTCACCTAATACAGTTATCTGATGATCTGCAAATCCCTTAGAAAATGCATTAATTGAACCGCGACGGCTTAAACCTTCACGCATGTTGTTTTGTGCGCGTGGCTTAATAATGAATACAGATACAGATGCAACTCCATCACTTATCACCATATGTTGCACAGGTTCGTCACTCGTTTTCATTCTGCGTTGATTAATCTTGCTGACACTAAATCCCGGAGGTAATTGAGAAAATCGCCAGTTGCTTTTTAGTTTTTGACCCTCATTAGCTTCTGCAAAATTTCTTTCTTTTAATGTAAATCCTTCAGTATCGTTAACTGGTTTAAATTGATCATCATTCACTGCTTCCAAATACTCCAATTCAGTAAACATGACTTCTTCCAGTAATCGACCACGCGGATTAATCATCTGAGAGCGCAATAACATGCCCGTTTCAGGCTGAATACATAATTTATAACCGTAACGGAAATGATCTACTGGCTTAATGGCTAGCATTTGACAGTATTGTCCCGCGACACGATTTACACCTTTCATGACGACCTGATAATTTTCTTCTAAGCTACCTAATTCTTTAGGAACAATCGTTGGGATACCATGATAAGAAGACGAAGGATCAACCGTCACAAGTTGACGCAACGGCCAAATACAAGTGACCTCTTCTTCATCTCGCATGACTTCACGTGGTTCACCACTTAATGAAGTAAGTTTCTCTTTTATTTCACCATCAATTATACCGTGCACAATACGCATCGAATCTAATTTACCGTTATGCATATAAACAAAGTTACCCTGGTAGTTGACTTGATCTACCTGGTCCAGCATTTTAGTAATTAATTGATGCCCTTCGATTGATGCTTGGGCTAATATACTTACTGAAAACAGTATGCAAGCAACTAGGCACTGAAGTTGTTGTTTACTTTTGTACATCCTTTAACTCAATAATATCAACATATGGAGAAATAGTTCGCTCGCTTCCATAACCTGCATGGTTTTGAATATAAGGATCTAGTTCTTGAGAATATGAATCTTCTTGAGCAAAGGGCTGTTCGCCAAGTACATCCTGACTACTCAATTGAGCTGGCGCAAATTCTACTTGCGGCACTTCAATTGGACTCATTCTAGGTTTTACAGCTGGAGGGGTATTAACTTGGACAGGAATATTAGGGGCTTCAGTTTTTTGTTCACTTACGATAATTTCGGGTGATCCGGTAAGTGATGGTTGATTAAAGTTTTGGAAAGTGACAATTGATACTGCGGCTACCGAGGCGGCAACTGCTAAGCCTGCGACTTGTTTAAGATGAAGACCAACACGTTTTATAGTTGGATGATTTGTGTCGTCTTCAATATATTCATCATTGTTAATAACATCTAATATTTTTTGCGAGAAATCTTTATCGATATTTTCAGGGAATTGTTTATTCATTACTGCACTAACAGCGTAATAACGCATCCAGGCTTTTTCACCTTCTTCCGTAGTCAGTACATTCTGGTTTAGTCTACGTCTTTCAAATTCAGATAAGTCTTCGTCAAGACTTTTGCTAATTAGCTCTAAATCTTTTTCGCTTAGTTCTGTTTTCATAGCATTTCTCTTGTTTAATCCATTAATGGTTTAATAACTTTATCGATCGCTTCACGCGCTCGAAAAATTCGCGAACGAACAGTGCCAATTGGGCATTCCATTGCATCTGCTATTTGTTCGTAACTCATTCCTTCAAGTTCTCGCAACGTAATCGCCATTTTCAAGTCATCCGGCAAGCCATGTATTGCATCAAATACTTTTGTCTCCAACTCTGATGACTGTAGTACGTGATCAGGAGTTGTGTTGTCACGCAATAAAGCCGCGTCATCAAAATATTCTGCATCATCCACATCAACTTGATTGTCAGACTGCCTACGTGATGCTGACAGTAAATAATTCTTCGCTGAATTCACTGCTATCCTATACATCCAAGTATAGAATGCGCTGTCACCACGAAAGTTCTTCAACCCCCGGTACGCTTTGATGAACGCTTCCTGAGCAACATCCTGAGCTTCCTCAGAACGTACATAGCGGCTCACCAGGTTAACTACTTTGTATTGGTATTTCTTCACAAGCAGGTCAAATGCTCGAGTATCCCCTGCTTTCGCCCTCGCTACCAATTCCTTATCATTATTATTCTCGCCCATTTGGGGCTGATCTCCTTGGGCGAATAGATATCCGCTGATGATGTGACACTGATTATTCCTTGAAGTTCGCCGTTGCGAAATAAAATTGGCAATTATGCCGATATACTAACGATAGATGATAACAAGATCACATATTTTGTGACAGAATCGACAGATATGAATACTAATTCATCCAAATTCCATGATTATGATGTCCTAATATTGGGTAGCGGAGCAGCAGGACTCAGTGCCGCATTGCACCTTGAGAAGGATTTACATGTAGCTGTGATCTCCAAAGCTGAGCTAAGTAGCGGTAATACCACCTATGCTCAGGGTGGAATTTCGGCTGTCTTGGATAATGATGATTCAATTGATCAACATATATCCGACACGCTCTCAGCAGGTGCAAATTTATGTGATGCCGAAGTTGTGGCGAAAACAGTATCAGAAGGCAGTAAGGTTATCGATTGGTTACTGTCTATAGGGGTGAATTTTACACGTGATAATTCCCTCCAACCTCAAAATATACATAGCCTACATTTAACTCGTGAAGGTGGGCATACACATCGACGTGTTGCGCATGTCGCTGACGCCACCGGCAACGCGATTCAAAATCAACTCATTGAGCAAGTAAAAAGTCGCGAACATATCAGTTTGCTCTCCAACTATATTGCAGTCGACCTAATCACTTCAGGAAAACTTGGGCATTCGGATAATCGTTGTGTTGGCGCATACATTTTGAATATTAAAACCGGACATGTGGAAGTATTTCGTGCCAAACATGTTGTATTGGCAACGGGCGGGGCTAGCAAAGTGTATTTGTATACCAGTAATTCTGATGGCGCGTGTGGAGACGGTATAGCCATGGCATGGCGTGCAGGATGCCGAGCCGCCAATATGGAATTTATGCAATTCCATCCCACTTGTTTATATCATCCCAAAGCGAAATCTTATTTACTCAGTGAAGCGATTAGAGGTGAAGGTGGGAAAATTATTCTCGAAGATGGCACTGAGTTTTTACACAAGTTTGATCCACGAGGTGTGCTTGCACCACGCGACATAGTTGCTCGTGCAATCGACTATATGATGAAAAAACACGGGCATGATTGTGTTTATCTGGACATTAGCCATAAATCGAAAAAGTTTATTGAAAAACATTTCCCTAATATCAATGCACGCTGTTTAAATCTCGGTTATGACATGGCACGAGAGCCTATTCCAGTTGTGCCAGCCGCACACTACACATGTGGCGGCATCGTAACTGATCAATTTGGTCAAACAGATATTCCTCAACTATATGCGATTGGTGAAGTCGCTTTTACTGGTTTGCATGGCGCAAACCGTATGGCGAGTAACTCACTACTTGAGTGTTTAGCTTATGGAAAGTTTTCTGGTTTACATATAAATGAAACTAGCAAACAAGCGTTAGAGCACATAGACATTCCAGCATGGGACGAAAGTCGCGTGTCCGACTCTGATGAAGAAATTGTGGTCGCACATAACTGGGATGAATTACGTCGCTTCATGTGGGATTATGTTGGCATTGTAAGAACAACAAAACGCATGCAGCGTGCAAAGCATCGTGTAGATTTATTGCTTAATGAAATTGACGAGTATTATAGTCACTTTAAAATCACCAGCGACTTAATTGAACTACGTAACTTAACAGGAGTGGCGGATTTAATTATTCGCAGCGCACTTTTGCGCAAAGAAAGTCGTGGATTACACTACACACTAGACTATCCAGAAATGAATCCTAATTTAGACTATGTCAATACTGAGTTAACTCCAACACGCAGAAATAATATTGAGATGCCTTGGGCATACCCAAACAAATTCAGTTAGACATCAACAAATAATTGTTCACGATAATGTTTCAGCTCATTAATGGAATCACGTATATCACTCAGAGCTAGGTGTTCAGATTCTTTCTCAAACTCAAATCCTTTGCCTGGATACCAACGCCTTACTAACTCTTTGAGCGTACTGACATCCAAATTACGATATAAAAAATATTCCTCTAGTTTGGGCATCTGACGCGCTATGAAGCGTCTATCCTGACAAATACTGTTGCCACACATTGGCGACTTACCTGGTGGGACATATTTTTCAAGAAATGAGATAGTTTCTTGTTCAGCTTGCTCACATGAATAGTGACTGTCTAATACACGCTTGATTAGACCAGACTTACCATGTTGATTTTGATTCCACTCATCCATAAGATCCAACCGATCCTGTGTTTGATGTATTGCAATTGCGGGACCGACTGCCAGTTCATTTAGATCTTTATCAGTTACGATTGTTGCGATCTCGATAATTTCATCATTTACTGTATCCAAACCTGTCATTTCTAGATCTATCCAAATCAAATTATTTTCATCTATTAAATTCTGATCCACTCTCAACCAACTCTATGTATAATCGCGAAGCTTATAAGTGTATCAATTTAACTCTATAATTCCGACCATGCGATCAATTTTAGTAATCTTCATATTATTTTCTGGGAAGGTATTTGCAGACAAAGGACAAATACTCTATGAATCACACTGTATCGAATGCCATAGTCGAATGACAGGTGGCGATGGCAACGTCTTGTATAAACGTGATGATAAAATCGTATCATCAAAGATCACTTTAACGGAAAGAGTCAACTTTTGCGCAGAGTCTGTATCAGCACAATGGAGTCAATCTGATGTTGATGCTGTCACCAACTATCTCAACGAAAAATACTATAAATTTTGATATTATATGTACGAAGCACGTATTATTGCGCGTCAAGGAAAAACCTACATAGTCGAAGATCAATTACATCAACAATATCAATGTCATGCTAGAAGTCAGGCAATAGATGCAGTCTGTGGTGACTTTGTTCAATGTATTAAATATGAAGATACAAAAGATGTTGTAGAGGAAATATTACCTCGTAAAAATCAAATTACACGTATCGATAATTTCAACCGTGAAAAAACACTCGCAGCAAACATCGACCATATTCTAGTAGTTATAGCTCCAAACCCAGCATTCTCAACCTTGTTAATCGATAAATATTTAGCTTGTGCAGTATTAAATCGTTGCAAGGTTTCTCTAGTAATCAATAAAGCAGAACTCTTAAATGATTTTCAGCTAGATATCCAAGAACTTGAATCTATTTATAAAAACTTAGTGGATCAATTCTTTATCACCAGCGCAAAACTCGGCTATGGTATTACAGCTATACGTAAATCTTTATTTAATGAAACAAGCATTATGGTTGGGCAATCAGGTGTAGGCAAGTCATCGATTATCAATCGATTACTTAATAATAATGACATAAAAGTTAGCTCGATTTCAGAACAAATTCAGCAAGGGCGTCATACTACAAGCAATACTTATGCACATACAGTTAATCAATATGGGAAGATCATCGACTCACCTGGCGTTAGGACATTCACTCCCATTTTTAATCACCAGAATGAGCTAAGTCTAGGTTTTATTGAATTTAAAGAATATATTGGAAAGTGTAAATTTAGTAACTGTCAACATATAAATGAGCCTGGTTGTGCCATTATAAATGCTGTTAATGAAAATAAGATTCACATAAGTCGATATAATAATTATCTAGCTATGCGACAAGAAATTAACCAGTAAAAAATAATTAGCAATAATAAGAACTGGATGAAATAAAAATAAATGGGCATAGCTGGCACAAGTGCCTCTATAGCTTGGATAGTTTTTATTGCAAACAACTTACTATCTAATCTAATCCTAGAAGTACGCACACCATTTACATCTATAATGGATGTATCGCTACTTTTTAATAATTCCAGTAACTCATCAATAGATGAATCTGGGTATTTTTGTCTAAGCAAAGCAAATGCAGCCGAGACATGTGGAGTTGCCATTGAAGTACCTGACATAATCGCATATGAGTTGCCAGGCACTGATGAGGTGATCAAACTT
>JBCDBX010000028.1:0-21867 GCA_039182865.1 Pseudomonadota bacterium | reverse complement strand
GGATCATGTACTAAACCTGACTGACTGATATAAGTTCGCCCAACATCACTGAAGAGTACTAGTGGATTATCAGGTTCTTGGATACTCACCGGATAAGTCAAAAGTTTCGCTCGATGAATATCGGCTCCGCGTGTACTAATGCCTATATCGAATACATCAGTCACAACACGTACATACTCTGTCTTGGTAACGTTAGTTAAATTAGTTGCCTGCGGTGGTTTATCGATAGGAGATGCTTCGGTAGGGACAGGAATATCACCTTGTAATGTATCGGCATTAGGATATTCCTGTTGAATAATTTCCTGTTCAACTTGTGGCACAACATTTTCTTGTTGCCATGAGGTCCATAGCAGATACAAGACTAAAAGTAGCGCGATGTATAGAAATAAACGTTGATTATCCATTATGTTTATTCACACTTTTTTCGGGCACTGGATCAAGACCGCCTTCATGAAAGGGATGACACTTAGACAGCCTTCTAATTGATAAGTAAGTTCCTTTAAGAGCGCCGTGTACTTGGATAGCTTCGATCGCATATTGAGAACATGAAGGATAAAAACGACAACTTGGAGGCGTCATTGGACTAATAAACTTCTGATACAAACGGATCAGGGAAATAAATAATTTATTGACCTTGCTCATTAATTAACTTCCAGTGTTTATCTAGCTGTTTAAATAATTTCTTGTTTACGATACGCTCGGAATTTTTCTTGCATATTACTACCACATCAAGCGAATTGATGTTCGTTTTGTGTAGACGAAAACTCTCACGCACGATTCTCTTCATGCGATTTCGTTTAACTGCTGATGAAATATTTTTTTTGCTGACAATGACACCCAAGCGTGAATTACCAGTGGAATTTACTCTGGCTAACACGGTGTATGCTGAATCAGCACTTTTAATTGGATTTTCAAATATATAGCTGAATTCTGAGGATGTCATCAGCCGGTCCCGCTTGGAAAATTCTTTGGGTTTGTTACTCGGAGATATTAGATCAGCACTCAAGCTCTATGGACAAAGAACTGCTCTGCCCCTAGCTCGACGTGCACGTATCACTGCGCGACCACCTCGTGTTTTCATTCGCGCCCGAAATCCATGGGTACGTTTACGACGCAAATTGCTGGGTTGATATGTCCTTTTCACTTAATATACCTAAGTTATATAAATCCTATGAGGGGGCGCAACATTAATTGCCAGATCTCATTTTGTCAACGATTATAATGGGTAAATATAGGATTATACTTATTCCACACATCGGGCAGAGAATAGCCCTAAAACCTATAGCAATATAAAAATGACAAGCACTCTTTGGGACAAATGTATTCGTCAGCTTGAATCTGAGCTGACGAGCCAACTACTCAATACCTGGATTCACCCTCTACAAGCTGAAGAACAGGATCATACCTTACTTTTGTATGCCCCTAATCGTTTCGTGCTTGATTGGGTTAAGGATCACTATTTAGAGAGAATTAATCAGCTTGTGACGAGGTATGGCGGTGAAAACAACATCCATCAAGCAACATTATTAGTCGGTAGCCGAGAAGGTACTCAAGCTATCAGTAAACCTAGCGTGATGGCACCCTCACCTGCTGCTCCAGTAAACAAAGCTTACACACATAACCTTAATCAGGAATTTACCTTTGATAGCTTTGTTGAAGGGAAATCTAATCAACTCGCCAAAGCAGCTTCTGTGCAAGTCGCGAACCATGCCGGCCAAGCTTATAACCCTTTGTTGTTATATGGGGGCGTAGGTCTTGGCAAGACCCATTTAATGCATGCGATTGGTAATCGAATATTAGAGCTTAACCCTCAAGCAAAGGTAGTCTATCTGCACTCCGAACGTTTTGTGCAAGATATGGTTAAGGCACTGCAACATAACGCTATTGATGAATTCAAGCATCATTATCGATCGGTTGATGCGTTATTAATTGATGATATTCAATTTTTCGCTGGTAAAGAACGATCACAGGAAGAGTTTTTCCATACCTTCAACGCACTCGTTGAAGGCCAGCAGCAAATTATTATTACCTGTGACCGTTACCCTAAAGAACTTGATGGCTTAGAGGAACGATTAAAATCCCGTTTTGGTTGGGGGCTCACGCAAGCCATTGAACCTCCCGAGTTAGAAACTCGAGTTGCCATCATGCAAAGTAAAGCAGATGCTGCTAATGCCGATCTTCCTAACGAAGTCGCGTTTTTTATTGCTAAGCGTATTCGATCAAATATTCGAGAACTTGAAGGGGCTTTGAGACGCGTATTAGCCAACTCACAATTCACAGGTAAACCAATTACCTTGGATTTCGCAAAAGAAGCTTTACACGACTTGATAACGCTTCAAGAAAAATTAATCACCATTGACAATATCCAAAAGACTGTTGCTGAATATTTTAAAATACGTCTCTCAGATTTAAGTTCTGCTAGACGCAGTCGTTCAATAACTCGCCCACGCCAGCTAGCGATGTCACTCGCCAAGGAACTCACAAATCACAGCTTGCCCGAAATTGGTGAAGCCTTTGGTGGCAGGGATCATACAACTGTGCTTCATGCATGCAGAAAGACGAAGGAATTGCGACAAGGCGATGTAAAAATAAATGACGATTACGTTAATCTATTACGTATACTTAGCAATTAGCTGTGGATAAACTATTAATGAATTCTGTATAACTATTTCTATTGTTAAAATTATTACTACATACCTACGTTAAACACAGTAAATTTTAATTTATCCACAATTAATTATTAATATAACTTACTGATTAATATAACATTTAATTACTTATCCACAGAAAAATACTGCACTAATAACAGTAATCTTTTAAGTAAAAATAATATTATTATCTACCAATGAAATTTAGTATCCAAAGAGAACTATTACTCAAACCAATTCAACAAATAGTAGGTGCAGTAGAACGCCGACAAACAATGCCTATACTTTCTAATTTTCTATTTAGAAATGTGAATGGTCATTTAGTTATTACGGCAACGGATTTAGAACTCGAGGTTTCGGCCACTGTTGATATTAGTCCGGAAGGTGATGCCATTACCGTTCCAGGCCGAAAATTACTTGATATTTGTAAATCATTACCTGAGGGAAATGAGCTTAAATTCAGTCATAATGGGGATAAAATGGAGTTAAAATCTGGGAAAAGCCGATTTACTCTAGCCACATTATCAGCCAATGAATTCCCCTTAGTCGACGGTGTCGAGATAGACGAAACCATCACTATCGATAAGAATCAATTACAATCACTAATTGAAGACACCTCATTTGCAATGGCGCAACAAGATGTTCGCTATTACTTAAATGGTTTAATGTTAGAAGCTAAGGATGGGTTGCTTCGAGCAGTTGCAACAGATGGACATCGTTTATCCATGGGAGATACGAAGCTAGAATCAGAAGGAATGGAACGTCAAGTGATCGTTCCAAAAAAAGCTGTTCAAGAATTTATGAGAATCTTGTCGAATTCTGATAGCAAAGTGGAATTGTTATTTAGCCAAAATCATTTACAAGCGAATTTAGGTGATATTCGTTTTGTTACTAAGCTAATAGACGGCAAATTCCCAGATTATCAGCGTGTTGTTCCTGAAGGACATCAGTATATTGCTACTATCGTACGTGAAAATTTACGTTTAAGCTTAATGCGAGCTTCAATACTTAGTAATGAAAAATACCGCGGAGTACGCCTCTCTTTTTCTAAAGATTCTCTTAAAATTCAAGCACATAATCCTGAGCAAGAAGAAGCAGAAGAGGAAGTTGATATTTCATATGATGGGCCCGAAATTGAAATTGGCTTTAATGTTAGTTACCTCGTCGATGTACTAAATAGTTTAAAAGCAGATGATGTCAATTTTTATCTACAAGATACAAATAGTAGCTTATTGATAACTTCTCCTGATACAGAAAATCGCAAGTATGTCGTTATGCCTATGAGACTCTAGCTAAGTAGCCATCAATTTATGTGGCTGAAATTATTACAGGCCCAAAATCTTCGCTCTTTTTCAAGATTAGATCTTAATCTCTCACCGGGAATAAACTTCTTTGTTGGAGAAAATGGTGTAGGAAAAACTAGTATTCTTGAAGCAGTTGATGTTTTAAGTCGCGGAAAAAGCTTTCGAAGCTCAAATCTTCGTAATATTGTTAACTTTAATGCCTCAGATCTAACCCTTTTCACCGAAATACAACAGAATTCTGAAAATTGTGTTCATATGGGTGTTCAATATGACAGTGGAAAAACGGATTTACGATTAAATCGTAAACCTGTAAAAAAATGGTCCGAATTAGCAAATCACTTACCAGTTATCGATATACAGCCAGAATCTTACCTTCTTATCACGGGAGGACCCATAGAAAGGCGAAAATTCCTTGCATGGGGAACGTTCCACGTGGAACCTTCATTTTTAAAGTACTGGGTCGACTACAGTCGCGCATTAAAACAACGAAACATATGTTTAAAAGAAAAAAAAATACAAGAAGCAAAACATTGGCATGAATTACTGTCCATGAACGGAGAGAGCATAGATCGGTTTTTCAGAGATTATTTGGACCAACTAATACCTCATATTTCAGAATTATTAAGTGAATTTGAGCTTTCAGAAGAGATAAAGTTTAGTTACATACCAGGCTTTGAAGGGACTTCATTAAATGATGAATTAGAAAAAGAGCTTTTAAATCAACAGCTTCCACAATTTACAAGATGTGGACCTCATAGAGCAGACATCAAATTACAGTGGAATAATCAGGTATTTGCCAAGACTAGTTCAAGAGGCCAGCAAAAAGTATTAGCAATAGTACTAAAATTAGCTCAAGCCAGATTACTTCTTAAAGAGCAAAATAAAGCTTCAATATATTTAATTGATGAGTTACCAGCCGAGTTGGATTCAAAACGTTGTGTTAGTGCGTTGAATATAATTAATGCTCACAAATCACAAGCATTAATCACTTCAATTTCTGCAGAAAGAATTGAAAATATTACAAAAATAGACTCAAAAATGTTTCACGTGGAACCTGGAAAAGCCACAGAAATGGTATAATTGATTTCTCATTCATAAGGTAAATTCCATGAGTTACGATTCAACGAATATTCAAGTATTAAAAGGACTTGAGGCAGTTCGTAAACGTCCAGGTATGTATATAGGCGATACTGATGATGGCACGGGTTTGCATCATATGGTGTTTGAGGTAGTAGATAATTCTATTGACGAGGCATTGGCAGGCCACTGCACTAATATCCAAGTCGATATCGAAGTCGATAACTCAATAACGGTGACTGACAATGGGCGCGGAATACCTACAGATATCCATCCAGAAGAACAAAAATCAGCCGCTGAGGTTATCATGACGGTGCTACATGCCGGTGGAAAATTCGATGATAACTCTTATAAAGTTTCTGGGGGTTTGCACGGTGTGGGCGTCTCTGTCGTTAATGCACTTTCAGAAAATTTAACGCTAACAATTTTTCGACAAGATAAAACACATCAGCAAAAGTATGAAATGGGTGAACCCGTCGCACCTTTGGAAATAGTCGGAGAGACTGATAAAACAGGGACACAGATTAAGTTTCAACCAAGTTCAGAAATTTTTTCTGATACGGAATTTCATTATGAAATTCTAGCCAAACGTCTCAGAGAATTGTCATTCTTAAACTCTGGTGTTCGAATTGAATTAACTGATCATCGAACTGGTAAACATGACTTATTTCACTACGAAGGCGGTATTAGCGCCTTCGTAAGCCATTTAAATTCTAAGAAAACATCTCTCCACCCAACTGTTGTATACGTTAAGAAAAGCAGAGAAGATATTGAAGTCGAGGCTGCGTTACAATGGAACGATTCTTACCAGGAAAGTATCTTTTGCTTTACTAACAATATTCCGCAAAGAGACGGAGGGACACATTTAGCAGGATTCCGTGGTGCGTTAACGCGAAGTATCAACCAGTTCATGGAAAAAGAAGGCTATAACAAAAAGCATAAAGTCGCGCTTACAGGGGATGATACTCGAGAAGGTCTGACCGCTGTGCTATCGGTTAAGGTGCCAGATCCTAAATTTTCGTCTCAAACAAAAGACAAACTTGTCTCATCAGAAGTTAAACCGATAGTTGAAAGCATTGTTGCAGAATTGCTACAAGAGTTCCTAATTGAAAACCCTATGGAGTCAAAAGTTATTGTAGGAAAGATTGTAGATTCGGCGCGCGCGCGCGAAGCGGCACGCAAGGCTCGAGAAATGACTCGTCGCAAAGGTGCGCTTGATGTTGCCGGTTTGCCAGGAAAATTGGCAGATTGCCAAGAAAAAGACCCAGCTAATTCTGAAATTTTTTTAGTTGAGGGTGACTCGGCGGGAGGCTCTGCGAAACAAGGACGTGACCGTCATTCGCAAGCGATTCTTCCTTTGAAAGGAAAAATTCTGAATGTAGAAAAAGCACGTTTTGACAAAATGCTTTCCTCACAAGAAGTTGCCACCTTAATCACAGCCTTAGGCTGTGGCATAGGAAAAGAAGAATTTGATCTAGAAAAACTTCGCTATCATAGAATTATTATCATGACAGATGCGGATGTTGATGGATCTCACATTCGAACCTTATTACTGACTTTCTTTTATAGACAAATGCCAGAATTGATAGAAAACGGACATGTCTATATTGGGCAGCCTCCTTTATTCAAAATTAAAAAAGGCAAGCAAGAAAATTACGTCAAAGATGAAGCTGAACTTAATGCTTATTTATTGCAAATCGCTATTGATAATGCACAACTTTACATCAATTCTGAATTACCCCCGATCCAAGCGGCAGCACTAGAAACGCTCGCAAAAGAATACATGGCAGCACTTGCGATCATGCAGCGATTATCTCAGGGCCACGAAAATGAAGTGCTAAAAGCAATGTTAAAAATGCCAATACAAACAAATAGCCAGAGCGATGAAGCAGTCAATGAGTTCACCAAAGAAGAAATTCAAAAATGGATTGATAATTTACTACCTGTTCTTAACACAGACCAACCGCCAGGAACTCGTTTTACTGCACATGTTGAATGGAGTGATGAAATAAAACGACTGACTATGCAAAAAATGGTTCACGGTTTAGGAACAGATGATATTTATCCATTTGAATTTTTTGCAAGCTCAGAATTTAAAATGTTACAAAATGTCGCACAAAATACCAATGCGTTAATTGAACAAGACGCGTATATAAAGCGCGGAGAAAAGCAGTCAGAGGTATCACAATTTAGTGAAGTGATGGATTGGTTGTTAGAAGAAGCTAAGCGTGGTCAAACAATTCAACGATATAAAGGTTTAGGGGAAATGAACCCCGATCAGCTTTGGGAAACTACCATGGATCCTGAAACTCGACTTCTTGTTCAAGTCAATATTGAAGATGCAGTTGCTGCAGATGAAATTTTCTCAACTTTGATGGGCGATCAAGTCGAACCGCGTCGAGACTTTATTGAAGAAAATGCATTATCTGCTACAAATATTGATGTCTAATGACTTTCTATTTTTATAAGCAAGCATAGTTGCCAGAGAGAGATTCCGTGAGAGGCATAGCGCTTATTCTATTTACAATATTGATACCCATTGATTCTATAGCTGAAACAGTCTATGTGACGGATCAACTTTCTTTAAAGTTACGTCTAACACCTACTGGTGATGGAGAAGTTATCACAACTCTCAAGAGTGGAGATCGGCTAACCATGCTGGAAGAACAGCAAAGTTTTTCTAAAGTTCAAACTCAAGATGGAAAAAGTGGATGGGTACAATCCTGGTATGTATCATCTGAGCAACCCGCTACTTACATAGTAGATAAAGTGATACAAGAAAATGAAAGCATTAAACAACAACTGCAAAGAGCTAATTCTAAACTAGAAAGTTTCGATAGTGAAACATTGCGAGAGAACGAAAAATTAAAAAATACAGTTGCTACATTATCAGAAAAAATAAAAACCTTGACGACAGAACAAGATGAACTTAAACAGGAATTTGTCGCTCAAGCTAATAAAATCGCTAAGTATGAATTTGTTGAAAAGTATAATATTAATCTAATAATTCTAATTTTCTTTCTTGTCTCATTTGTGATCGGTTTTTGGGTTTCGCGTGTATGGACAAGGAAACAAGAAAGTAAACGATTGTCTGGATATAAACTAGCTCACTAAATAACATGAAGATCGCAAGCTGGAATGTAAATTCTTTGCGTGTTCGTTTGCCGCAAGTTCTGGAATGGTTGAGTGAAAACCCTGTGGATGTGCTTGCTTTGCAAGAAACTAAAACCCAGGACCCTGATTTTCCTAGTGAAGATATCAAAGCTGCCGGTTACCAGGTTGTGTATTCAGGACAAAAAACTTACAACGGGGTTGCGATTCTAGCAAAGCATAAACCTTCAGACCCCATAACAGATGTAAAAAATTTAGATGATCCCCAACGCAGGATTTTTATAGCTACCATTAAGGATGTTCGAGTAATTAATCTTTATGTAGTCAATGGCTCCGAAGTTGGTAGTGAGAAGTTTGCTTATAAACTTAACTGGTTGGACAAAGTAACAGAGCATATTCAACAAGAAACTAAAAAACATAAAAAAATAGTTGTCCTGGGTGACTTTAATATCGCTCCAGATGATCGTGATGTTCACGACCCAGAAGCATGGAAAGGCAAAATTTTATGCAGCGATGATGAGAGAAAAGCACTTAATAATATTCTCTCTCTGGGATTTACAGATACATTTCGGCAATTTCAGCAACAAGAAAAAATCTTTAGTTGGTGGGATTATCGAGGTGGTGGGTTTCGAAGAAATCATGGTTTACGAATAGACTTAATTCTTGCAAGTGAGGCACTAAGTCAACAATGTAAAAGTAGTTTGGTAGATAAAACGCCACGCTCCTGGGAACGCCCCTCTGACCATGCACCAGTGGTGGCAGAATTTGTTTAATTTTCAGCTTGTTACTTTTTTATACATAGTCCAAACTTACGCCCAGTGATTCAGTAACACCACCTTAAAAAGGGGGAATAATGCGTCATATAATGGTTGTAAATGCCAAGGGTGGCTCAGGAAAGACCACCATGGCAACCAATCTCGCAAGCTACTTTGCTACACAAAATAAAAAAGTCACAATGATGGACTACGACCCTCAAGGGAGCAGTCTTGCTTGGCTTGAATCTCGGTCTCCTGCAAAACCTCCTATTAGAGGCATCGCAGCATATAAAGCCAATGCTGAGAGACCAAAGAGAAATACAGATATTGTCATTATGGACGCACCAGCAGCAGTGCATGGTGCCGAGTTAAGTAAATTAGTTCGAAAAGCTGAAACTATTTTAATTCCAGTTTTACCTTCACCTATCGATATGCGGGCTGCCAAGAAATTCATATCTGAGATAAAATCATGTGCACCGGTTTCTCAAAAGAAGGCGAAGCTAGCGCTGGTAGCAAATCGCTCGCGTGAAATTACTAATATTTTTTGGGAGCTAGATGATTTTTTGTTGGGACAAAAAATTCCCTACCTGACAATGCTGAGGGATAATCAAAATTATGTGCGTGCAGCTGAACGTGGACTGGGGTTATTTGAAATGGGCCCAGCTGCCACCGCGGTTGATCGTGAACAATGGGAGCCGATTATTAAGTGGGTTAAAAGCAAACGTAGTCAGCCTAAATAACAAAGTCTCTAATAAGGATATTGAGTTAAACAATGCCCAAGGAATCATTGCTTCACTTTTATACGCATGTACTTTTAATTCTCACGTTAGGACTTCCTACGGTCCTTGCAGATTACCAAAACTTTACTTTGATCATGGAACCTGTTGAGACTAAAGTCTTTGGTAAATCACAATCCACGTCAAAAAAAGAAATTGTTGACTACGTGCTGGTGCGTAAAAAAGAAAGATTACTTATCTTATATTCAGGCGATGAACTTGTTAAGTCCTATTCGATAGTACTTGGTAAACAACCAGAAGGACATAAACAGCAAGAAGGTGATTCACGCACACCAGAAGGCATATATACACTGGATTGGAGAAACCCACATAGTAAATTTTACCGCTCAATACATGTATCGTATCCAAATAGGCAACAACTTTTAGCAGCTCGTGAAGCCGGGATAAATCCTGGCGGGGAAATTATGATACATGGTCAACCATCTAATTGGTCTGAGAGAATCAAACTTACATTTAAAGAAACCGATTGGACAGAAGGCTGTATTGCCTTAGAAAACCAAGACATGTTGGAAGTTTGGAACTTAGTTCGTGATGGAACTCTAATCGAAATCAAACCGTGAAGTTGATGGATTAGATAATCAAGAATTATTTGATAGCAACTCATAGGGTCAATCTGCAAATACTTTCTTCATTAAATCAGTCGTTCTTTTTGCAGGATTTTCGCGTATCGCTTTTTCTTCCTGAGCGAGATAATAAAATATTCCATCAATCCCTTTATCTAATACATGATCAGTTAAATTAGCTTGTACATCCGGCGCGAAGGGTATGTCGTCATAATTACTCATGACTTGGTTATAACTATTTATTGCGCCGACATCATTTAAGCTTTCATCAACAATGGGCTTCATTGATTCAGCTAGTGGTTCAGACATTTTGTTTTTAAAGTATTGGGTAGCTGAATCGTCCGGTCCATTAAGAATTTCTTGTGCATCTGTCCAAGTCATTTCCTGAATAGCATTCAAGAATAGAGGCTTAGCATTTTTTGTGGCAGATTCGGCAGCCTCATTTAACTTATATTCTAAATCAGTAAGTGAATCACCCATACCAACTGTATCCAACGCCTTTTTTACACTTTGCAATGAATCAGGTAAAGGAATTCTTATGTTCGAATCAGTATTAAATCCACCTGGAGCGCTTAGCTGACTAACGACATTATCAGACCCAATCGTGAGCGCATCTTTGAATGCGCCTGCGATGTCGCTATTCGTTAGGCTAGTATCATTGCTGGAAGATGAGTCACCTGCTGAGCCAGTGATATCTTTTATTGTATCTAACCAATCTGCATTTACGTTAAGACTTGTAATCACTATGAAAATAAAAAAGCAGTATTTAATAATTACCATGCCGATGCCTCAGTAAATTTAGTTGAATAAGAGTATATGCAATTCTAGATAAATTTATCAGTTAATTAGACTTTGACGTTTTAATAATCTGAGAATAGGGCTTCCATATGAATAAAATTAGTAAGATGACCGGGACGCCCATGCCCGCAGTAATTGCAAAGAAAGCGCTATAGCCAGCAAAGTCAACTATTTGCCCTGAATAGCCTGCGAGTAGTTTAGGGAAAAGCAGTGTAATTGAACTAAAGGCCGCGTATTGGCTCGCGCTAAACTGTTTGTTTACTAACGAAGATAAAAAAGCCACGCCTACTCCACCAGCTAATCCCCCAGAGAGATTGTCACCTATGATCGCCATTGTTAATGCTGTACTTGATGGTTCTGATAAATTTGCTAAATAGATAAAAATTAAGTTTGATGCAGCGGATATAACTGCGCCCAGCATTAAAATTTTAATAATTCCATAACGTAATGCGAGCACTCCTCCAAAAACACCACCAATTAAACTGACTATGGTGCCAAACGCAAAGCTAATACGACTGATTTGAATCTTGCTATAACCCATATCTGTATAAAACACTTTGGCCATCACGCCCATGACAATATCTGCAGTTCTGTATAAGCAAATCACTAATATTAACCACAGTGCTAATTTTCCATAGCGTGTAAAAAAATCTACGAAAGGAGAAACGTAGACATCTTCAAATTCTTTATGGCCAAGCAGACCGGAGTTACAAAGGCTTTTCCCAATAAACACAGCGATAGCTAAAGAACATATAAGCCTTAGTGCAGATAAAAGGAAATTAATAAGAGCATTGTTGCCTTGAACTAAATCGATTAGTTGTCCTAATACAATAAACCCAAATACGAACGAGCAAACAACCAATAAAAAGTGAGCGAATAGTTTTAAATTATTAGCAATAGGTTCACGTGTAATAAGTATTGTAGGTTCCCGAACAAGGAATGTAGTGGCAATACCAATCAGCATAAAAGCTGCCATGCATAGGTAAGCAATTTGCCACGAGTGATAGCTATACACGCCTTCTTCGCTAAACATAGCACTAATTTCTAATGCGCCTGCGCCGGCAAATAACATACCTACACGATAACCTGCAATTGCAACACCTGCTAATAGTGCTTGTTGGTTATCAGGTGCAATATCAATTCGGTAGGCATCAATGACAATATCTTGCGTTGCTGATGCAAAACCTAGTAACACAGCGCCAAGTGCTAGTAATATTAAATTAGTTTCACTAATTTGTGGATCCCAAGACGACATCCAAAGCAATGAAATAATAACGATTATTTGAGAAAGAAAAATCCAGCTACGTCGGCGACCTAGCATGTTACTTAAAAATGGCAACCTTAAACTATCTACCGCGGGTGCCCAAACAAACTTAAAGCCATATGAAAGAGCTGCCCAGCTCAGAAAACCAATGGTTGCACGCTCAACACCCGCTTCGCGTAGCCATACTGATAAAGTACCAAAAACCAATAAAAGCGGGAGACCTGATGAAACGCCAAGAAAGAATAATGCGACTGTATTGGTGCGGACATTTTGTTGCATGGCCTTACCTTAAAGAGAGTCTAACTATAAAGCTAGCTGATAATTAATAATTAAAGGCGCATGATCTGAAAAACGCTGATCTTTATATATCAATTCAGATTTTGCTTTCCCCGCAAGACCTGGTGTTGCAACATGATAATCAATTCTCCAACCTACATTTTTAGCCCAGGCTTGCCCTCGATTAGACCACCACGTGTATTGTTCCTCTTGCTGATTTAATTCTCTAAATACATCAATATATTTCTCTTTATTGAATAACGTATCTAACCAAGCACGTTCTTCAGGAAGAAAACCAGAATTTTTTTGATTTCCTTTCCAGTTTTTAAGATCAATTTCTTTATGGGCAATATTCCAATCACCGCAAATTATATAATCACGCTTGCGTCGCTTTAAGGATTTTAAATGATCCATAAAGGCATCCATAAATCTAAATTTGGCTTGTTGCCTTTCATCGCTTGAAGAACCAGAAGGTGCATACAGAGAGATAATGGCTAGGTCATCGTATTGCGCTTCTAAATATCGACCTTCGTTATCAAACTCTTCAACACCAAGTTTTGTAATGACCTTATTGGGTTGTTTTTTTGAAAATATTGCGACACCGCTATAACCTTTTTTCTGTGCATCGACATAAAAGCAATGATAATTTTTAGGGAAAAAAATAGGGTCTACTTCTAATTGAGTAATTTGAGCTTTGGTTTCTTGTATACAGACCACGTCCGGTTTTTCTTTAGCAATCCAATCAAAAAAACCTTTTTTTGCTGCAGCGCGAATCCCATTGGTATTCACTGAAATAATTTTAGTGCTAGGCACGTGAGAACAACTAAGATTGTTTATTGAAGGGGCTTACTTTAGCATGAGGAAAATCAACTATCACTTAGATAAAAATAATGGAATCAAATACTTTTGTTGAATTTGCACTTGCCCGAGAAGTGCTTAAATTTGGTCAATACACGCTTAAATCAGGTCGAGTCAGCCCATATTTTTTTAATGCCGGTAGCTTTAATCAAGGGTCAGACTTTAGCCGATTAGGAAAATTCTATGCGGATAAGCTGATCCAGTCGAGCATTACATTTGATAGCTTGTTTGGGCCTGCTTACAAGGGGATACCTTTAGCGACAGCCGTTGCAATTTCCTTATATGATCAGCATAAACGTTCAGTTAGCGTTACATTTAATCGCAAAGAAGCAAAAACCCATGGTGAAGCAGGGAAACTGATTGGAGCGCCTCTGAGCGGAGATGTGGTCATTATTGATGATGTCATCACTGCAGGTACTGCGATACGTGAGAGTATGGATATAATTTTAGAGGCAGGTGCCAGGCCTGCGGCAGTAATTGTGGCCTTAGATCGCCAGGAACAAGGGCCAAATGGGGATAGCGCCATCCAAGAGATTGAGCAAGCTTACAAAATTCCGGTTTTAGCCATTGCGACACTGGAAAATCTTCTTGATTTTACAAGGAAAAATAAAGACCTATCCGAACAACTGGAACAATTGACGGCTTATCGCCAAACTTATGGAATAAAATAAGAACTGAGTCGAAAATAGGGGCTCTAATACTAAAATTAGAATAAAGACTAAACGTGAAATCAACCATAACAGAATTCTTTATACTGCCTGCCACAATAGCCCTTTTAATTGGGGCATCGCTCGGTGTTAGCAAAGCAGATGTTTATAAGTGGGTCGATGAAAATGGAGATGTTCAGTTTAGTGATCGCATTCCCGCAGAAGAATCCAAACGTGGACATGATGTTTTGAATGAACAAGGCATCGTAGTCGAATCGGTAGATTCCGAAAAAACTCCAGAGGAAATTCGTCAGGCTGCAGAGCAAGCAAGACTGGCAGAAATTAAACGTCAAGAAGCAGAAAAACAAGCAGCTCACGATAAGGCATTACTCAAATCATTTACCAGCATCGATGAGTTAGTTAATGCACATGAGGAACGCATGGGTTTGATAAATCAGTCTATATTTGTCTCAAAAGACCGAATCTATAAACAGCAACTTGAATTAACTAAATTAAAACAAAGACGCCAGGGATTCCTTGATCGCGGAATGGAAGCGCCTAGCTGGCTTGATGAGAACGAATTTTTAGTATTAGAAAAAATCGCGATTATGGAAGAGTATATAAGAGGTCGTGAAGAAGAGAAGAAGACATTAACAGCAGCATTCCAAAAAGATTACGATCGTTATAAAGAAATTAGTCAGCGCGCTTTCAGCTCTCGATAAGCGTTCCTACTCCTTCATCAGTGAATAGTTCTAATAAAACTGCATGTTCTATGCGGCCATCAATGATATGAGCACTGTGCACCCCCGATTGTATTGCATCAATTGCACAATTAACTTTAGGAATCATACCGCCTTGAATAACATCATTATCTATTAGTTCCTGAATCTTTTGTGGTGATAAGCCTGTAAGCAATTTATCTTCGTATAAAACACCAGGGGTGTTTGTCAGCAATATAAGTTTTTCACTTTTAAGTACAGCTGCAATAGCAGCGGCTACAGAATCAGCATTTATATTATAAGTCTCACCATTTTCGCCCATACCAATTGGTGCTATGACAGGAATTATGTTGTTATCAATAAAAGTATTTATAACAGTAGGATTAATTCCATTAACTACGCCGACGTGACCCAAGTCAATTATTTCTGATGCTGCAGCTTCAGGTGCATCTTGTGAAATCTTGAGTTGTTTAGCATAAATTAAATCTCCATCTTTTCCCGAGAGGCCAACTGCACGACCGCCTTGTTGGTTAATTAAATGGACAATCTCTTTATTAACCTGTCCTCCTAAAACCATCTCAACGACATCCATCGTTTCTTTATCTGTGACTCGTTGGCCCTGTATAAACTTACTTTCCTTACCAAGTTGTTTGAGTAAAGCAGCAATTTGTGGTCCTCCACCATGCACGATGACAGGCTGCAGACCGACTAGTTTTAATAGGGTGATATCGCGCGCGAAGCCTGTTTTTAAATCGGGTTCAGTCATCGCGTTACCGCCGTACTTAATGACAATCGTCTTACCAGAAAAGCGCTGAATGTAAGGTAACGCTTCGCTTAAGACTTTAGCAGTTGTTATTGCATCAGTAGATTTCATTATTAAAACGGTAAGCTTATTGTTGGATCGATGGTAAGGATTTGCTCTTTAAAAATTTGTTTAATCCGATTCAATTTGTCTTCGTCTTCAGCTTCGAAACGAATGACTAAAGATGGTGTAGTGTTAGATGCCCTAACTAAACCCCATCCGTCTTCAAAGTCTGCACGGACTCCGTCAATCGTAGATAATTTTGCATTACTAAAGTTCGATTCAGCGACAAATTTTTCAATAAAAGTATGTTGAGCACCATCCTCTTCTAGATGAACAGTTATTTCTGGTGTGCTGGTATCATTAGGTAGTTCATTAAAAATTTCACTTACAGGACGATGATCACTTGATAATATTTCCAACATCCGAGCAGCGGAGTAGAGTCCGTCATCAAATCCAAACCAACGCTCCTTAAAAAATATATGGCCACTCATTTCGCCTGCCAATAGTGCGCCTGTTTCCTTCATTTTATTTTTAATAAAGGAATGTCCCGTTTTCCACATCGTAGCCTTACCACCATGTGCTTCGATATATTTGGCTAGATTACGTGAGGATTTGACGTCAAATATAATTTCAGCATTAGGATTTCGAGATAGTACGTCTTTAGCATATAGCATCATCTGCCGATCAGCCCATAATACACAGCCTTGCTCGTCAACAATTCCAACGCGATCGCCGTCACCATCAAAAGCTAAACCTAAATTTAAACTTTTAGTTTTAACGGTGTTAATTAAGTCTACTAAATTTTCTGGCTCACTCGGATTAGGATGATGATTAGGAAAAGACCCATCCACATCACAATATAGCTCTGTAAGTTCACAACCTAGTTTAGAAAATAAAGTTTTAGCCGTGGGTCCTGCCACACCATTACCACAATCAATCGCAATTGAAAGGGGGCGTTTTAGCTTTACTTCATTAAATATGGTCTCTATGTAATCATCGAGCACATAAACTTGTTCAAGATTTCCATCGCCGTTGTCAAATTCATCTTTTTGAATGCAATTAAAGATCTCCTGAATCATTTCACCAAATAGTGTTTTTTCCGCCATGACCATTTTGATGCCATTATATTCGGGAGGATTATGACTGCCGGTTACCATTAACCCTGAGCTTGTTCCCAATGAATGCGTGGCAAAATATAATACAGGTGTGGGAACTTCGCCTATATCAATAACATTTGTACCTGTCGAACGTAGTCCTGCAATTAATTGATCAGCAAGTTGTTTGCTAGTTAAGCGCCCATCGCGGCCAACGACGACATTGTTACATTGAGGATATAAAGTCCCTACGGCTTTGCCAACGAGATAAACGACATCTGGACGCAAGTCGGTTTCAACAACGCCGCGAATATCATAAGCTCGGAAAATACTTTGGTTAACATTCATGAATATTTCCTATGAAGTTCCGGTATGCCCAAAACCACCTTCGCCACGCTCCGTCTGTATAAAATCATCTACGACCTGAAAGCCAACTTGAACAATCGGCACAAAGACTAACTGAGCGATTCTATCGCCAGGTTCAATCACAAATTCTTGCTCACCCCGATTCCATAAAGACACCATTAAAGGTCCCTGGTAATCAGAGTCAATTAACCCAACGAGATTGCCCAGCACAATACCATGCTTATGGCCTAAGCCTGAGCGAGGTAAAATGACGGCGGCTAATTTGGTGTCTTGAATATAAATTGAGATTCCTGTTGGAATTAGAAATGCATCGCTAGGTTTAACCGTTGTGGTTTCATCTACGCATGCGCGCAAATCCATTCCTGCTGAACCACTGGTCGAATAAGTGGGAAGAGGATAGTCAGTGCCGATACGCTTATCTAGGATTTTGAGTTGTATATTATTTTGATCGGATATAGGTGACATTGGTTTCAGTTTGCTTGATTTTAGTTGATATTTTTTGAATTATTTTTCGTGCAAGCACCGTTTTGCGCGCACGCTCTATAGAATCATGACCATTACTCGTAATGATTTCTATCGCATTAAAATCACTATCAAAGCCTTGATCCTCAAAACCTACTTGATTTGCAATGATCATATCGAGGGATTTTTTAATAAGCTTATCAGAAGCATTCTCTATTAGATTTTCTGTTTCTGCAGCAAATCCAACGCGGTATAAATTTGGCTTAATGTTTTTAGATTCTAATAAAATATCTTTTGTCTTCTTAAGCTTAATAGAAAGTTTTTCGTCAGCCTTTTTAATTTTATGCTGTGCAAATTTATTGGGGGTATAGTCAGCTACGGCCGCAGCAGCAATAAAAATATCTGCATCTTTAATTTGCTCAATTGTTTTATTATACATCTGCTTGGCTGATTCAATATTAATAAAGTTAATGCGCTTATTTTGTTCTAATTGAGTAGGGCCGCTAATAACAGTGACTTCAGCGCCTTCTTCTAATGCTGCATCGGCAATTGCGTATCCCATCTTTCCGGATGAACGATTACTGATAAATCGAACAGGATCAATGGGCTCAATCGTTGGGCCTGCTGTTATGACAACTTTTTTGCCATGTAGAGTATTTTTATCGAATAATTTTATACATTGAAGAGCGATGTCTTTCGGTTCCAGTAATCGACCAGCACCTTCTTCGCCACAAGCTTGTAACCCATCCGCAGGACCAAAAATTGATACTCCACGATTTTCTAATGTTGTTATATTTTCTTGTGTTGCTTGATGGTTCCACATGGCTTGATTCATGGCAGGAGCAATCGCCAACTTTCCATCATGGGCCAGGCATAATGAACTGACAAAATTATCAGCAATGCCATGAGCAAGTTTTGCAATCATGTTAGCTGTAGCCGGTATAACGACAATGGCATCCGACCATCTCGCTAGCGCAATATGATCCATGCCTGCTGGATCAAACTGAGCATCGTCTTTTGTATGTACGGGATTGCCAGAAAGCGCCTGGAAAGTAAGGGGTGTGACAAATTTAGTCGCACTATCTGTCATCGCAACCCGTACTTGTGCGCCTAGCCTTTGCAACTCACGTATAAATTCGGCACTCTTGTATGCGGCTATTCCGCCACATACCGCAACCACAATGTTTTTATTTCGTAATTCCATAACGCAAGTTTACCAGAATAGATGTGACTACCCGGCAAATAATCAATAATGACTCAAAATATACCCACTAGCTGTCGGCCGCGCGAAAAACTTATTAATCGTGGGGCATCAACTTTGACCGATGCGGAGTTGCTTGCAATTATATTGAGAACTGGGACCAAAGAGCGGAATGTTATCAATTTAGCCCAGGACCTCATCGATCAATTTGACGGTTTATCTGGACTATTGAATTGTGAGTTCGAAGAAATACGACTAATCCACGGTTTAGGTGTAGCAAAGTTTTGTCAGATTTCTGCTATAAAAGAAATTGCGAAACGAAGCTTAATCTCGGAACTTCAGTCAAAATCGTTACTAGATAGCTCTGAAACGGCAAGCCAATTTTTGTTAACCACAATGAGCGATTATAAAAAGGAAGTTTTCGCATGTTTGTTACTTGATACACAAAACAAACTTCTAGGGTTTGAAGAGTTATTTTCGGGATCGATTAATGGCGCGAATATTTATCCTAGAGAAGTGGTTAAACTTGTACTCAATACAAATTCTTCCGCCGTCATTTTTGCGCATAACCATCCTTCGGGTGATACCAAGCCAAGCAAGGCAGATATCCAAATAACCAAAGAACTCAAGCAAGCTTTAAGTCTTATTGATGTAAGTGTGCTTGACCATATCATAGTTGGAGATGGTACTATCTCAATGGCAGAAAAAGGTTTAATTTAAACGCTGATTGATTTCAGCAAGCGCAGAAACTAACTTATCAATTTGAGCATAAGTATGCTCGCTGCATAAAGTGATTCTTAACCTTGCAGATTTTGGCGGAACAGTGGGTGGGCGAATTGCAATAACTAAAAGCTTATACTCTTCTAATGCCTGACTAAATTTTATAGCTTTTTCATTATCACCTAGTTCAATTGTCTGTATCGCCGTAATAGAGTCTTCTAACTGTAAAGGAGTCTTCGCTAGAGATTCCCGAAAATATTGTATATTTCCATGCAAACGAGTTCTTCTTTCTGGCTCCTTAATTATTATGTCTAGGCTTTTGCTAGTAGCTGCAGCTAAAGCGGGTGCGGGCGCTGTGGTATAAATAAGTGTGCGTGCCTTCTGAATTAAAAACTCAATATAGTCTTTGCTTCCACACACATATGCACCACTGGTGCCAAATGATTTTCCAAATGTACCAATAAGCAGGTCAACCTTTGTTACATCTATATTCTCTGCTTCTAATGAGCCTTTACCATTATCACCCAGCACGCCAATACCATGTGCGTCATCTATAACCAAATAGCCTCCGTACTTTCGCTTTAATTTATATAGTTCTTCTATGGGCGCGATAGTGCCTTCCATGCTGAATACGCCATCAGTGGCAATTAATATCTGGTTTGCGTTTTCATTATTAATAATTTGTTCGGCATGATGAAAATCGCAATGTTTATAGCGTTTTAATTTTGCATTCGAGTGTTTGGCGGCATCAATTAATGAAGCGTGGTTTAAACGGTCTTCTAGTATTAACGTGTCTTTTTTTGTAAATGTGGCGAGAACGCCAAGATTGGCAAGATATCCAGATGAAAAAAGGACAACTTGTTCGAAGCCAAAAAATTTAGCCAGTTGTTTTTCTAGATCAATATGTGCAGATGAATATCCACTGATTAATTGCGAAGCCCCGCTACCCACACCAAATTTATTAATCGCATCTTTGGCGGCTTGACATACACGCTCATCGTTTGCGAGACCCAAATAATCGTTGCTGCAAAAAGACAAGTACTGATTGCCATCAACGTAAATTTCAGTACCTTGTGGACCCTGTAAAACGCGTCGTTGTCTGTATGCGTGTTGTTCTTGCAGTTCTACAAGTTGTTGCGCGATTGTTTTCACGCGTGGCTAATTAATGGTTGCGAGCTTCTAAAGTCATGCCTAATTTTTCAAATAATTGATGATCTTGTTTAATATCGGGATTAGGCGTGGTTAATAATTTTTCCCCAAAGAAAACTGAATTAGCCCCTGCATGAAAACACAGAGCTTGCATAGCATCATCCATTGATTCACGGCCAGCTGATAAACGTACATATGTTTTTGGGATCAATATTCGTGTTGTTGCAATCATTCGCACGAACTCAATCGGATCTAACTCAGGTGTACCATATAAAGGTGTACCTTCAACTTGTACTAACATATTGATTGGCACTGATTGAGGTTGTGGTTCCATATTGGCGAGCTGAACAATTAAGCCCACACGTTGTTCACGACTTTCGCCCATCCCTAAAATACCACCGGAACAAACATTAACACCGGAGTCGCGCACATTTTGTAAGGTATCTAAGCGATCTTGATAATCTCGTGTGGTGATAATTTCACCGTAAAATTCAGGCGCTGTATCAATATTATGATTGTAATAATCTAGGCCTACATCAGCTAAACGCAGTGACTGTTTTTTAGAAAGCATGCCTAAAGTAACGCACGTTTCTAAGTTTTCCTCTTGAACAACTTCAATCATGTTAATCACGACATCTAAATCTTTATCGCTTGGGTTACGCCACGCGGCTCCCATGCAAAATCTAGTTGCACCATGTTCTTTAGCGGCTTTAGCTGCATCACGTACTTCATCCAGAGACAATAATTTCTCGCGGTTAATTTCAGTATCGTATAGCGCACTTTGGGGACAATACGCACAATCTTCGGGGCAAGAACCTGTTTTTATCGAAAGTAGAGTGCTAGCTTGGAGTGAATTTGGGTTGTGATGCTGACGGTGAATGCTCTGTGCTTCAAACAGTAAGTCATTGAAAGGACGAGAAAAAATTTCACTAGCTTGTTCAATTGTGCAATGTGCCATGGGGAAAATTAATCATTACATGAGGAAAGTAGAGTCTAAACGGCTAACGGGAGTTGTCAAATTTCAGGAATTAATAAATTTAACAAGTTTTCTAAAAATTATTAGTGGAATTCTTTTTCCCTGGACATGCAAAGTTTGCGGGGAAACAAAGAATGTAGAACAAGGGTTTTGCGATAATTGCTACTTCTTTTTACCTTGGTGCAAAAATGTATGTTCTCAGTGTGGTCTACCATTAGAGGGAGCCAGCAAGCAAAATTTGATTTGCGGTCATTGTCTAAAAAAGCCACCATACTTC
>JBCDBX010000027.1:0-22341 GCA_039182865.1 Pseudomonadota bacterium | reverse complement strand
TAATTGCATTTTCAAGTAATGCCAAATCTGATAAATATGAATAGCTTTCTAACTCACTCCTTTCAGATTGCAATAAATTAATAAAGTCCGCGAAGTTATCTCCGTAAGCATTTAGATCGAAACTACCAGATGAGTAATTTTGATAATAAAACCTTGCGACTTGCTTGAAGTAGTCATCACCAAGAATTTTTTTACATACTGGATAATCTTCACTAAGTACTGAAACATGGAGAGATCGACCATTTGTTCTATAAACCTCAAGTCTCTGCCATTCAGTGAATTCAGCATCAGCATTGAAATGCTGGCATACATCATTGGCTTTCGTAGTTAAACACTGCGTAAAATTATTCTGAATCTCATCCAACTTTAGCGAAGTCATATTCACCCTGCGTCTTTGATTCGTAAATACTCTTTGCCTTTTTCGCTTCTGCATACAAAATATGCAAAGCAGGAATCTCATGATCCCACTCAATCAAAGCAGGTACATTTGGCACTTTTTTCACAAAATCTCTATACAGATCCCACACATGATCATGTACAGAGTTATTATGGGAATCTAGATAATAGTTCCCTTTATCTTCAAACCCCGCCAAATGCACCTCGGCAATCCGTTGCGCATCTATGAGACCGATAAACCGCTCAAGATATTGCGCATCGTGAGTACTTTTAAAATTATTCCTATGATTCACATAGAGATTATTGAGATCTAGCAATATCAAACAATCTGCTCGTTGAGCAACAGCATTTAGAAACTCCACTTCATCTATTGTGGAATGCTTATAGCTTGCATAGTGAGAAATATTTTCGATTGCTATCTGTTGATTTAATAAATTCTGTATTGAGTCAACTTTTTTTGCGACATGCACTAATGCTTCTTCTGTAAAAGGAAGGGGTAACAAGTCATGTGAAAAATGTGATTGATAATTAGACCAACATAAATGATCTGAGATTATTTGGGGTTTAACCTCATCAGCAAGTTCTTTAATTTTTACTATGTATTCTTGATTTACTGGGTCAATACTACCAATAGACATACCCACACAGTGCATTGTAACTGGATATAACTCCGCAGCTTTAAGAGCCTGTTTACGCAACCAACCACCATCAACAATATGATTATCTGCTAGCAATTCAAGCCAATCAAAATTAGGCTTAGTCTTTAAAATTTCATTAACATGAGATGCACGCAGCCCAATACCAATACCCTTAAGTGTATTGGAAGAATAACTCATAGGACTGGGTGCACCTGTCATTTAATTACTTTGCAGGTTTAGTTGCAGCAACTTTACCACCCGTAATTTTTGCGCAAGTCCCGGCAGGCACATAGACCCATTCATTATCATCATTATCGATGCTAGCCTGACCTGCACAACCATGCTTGCCGTCTAATGATCCACAATCATTTTTGCCTGCTGCTGCAATACCAGCACATTTTTCCCATTCTTTAGGCTGATCGGGTACACCGGCTTGTGCTTGAGTGGAGGCAATTAAGCCAACAGAGAATATGGTTGCTATAGCAGAATCTACGGCAATTTTTTTGCTCATGATATCGTCCTCGGTAATGTTTAAGAGAAAACAGATTTAATCTGTTAGTTCACATTACTAAAGACGAACGAGCTGACGATTTGATTGCAAAAAAAATACTCTGGCTAACGACTTATTGGAGGTCACTGTCAGTAGGCATACGAAGTCAAGTCCTGGCTTGAGTATCCAAACAAAGTGGGAGGAGTCAATTCCCACTTAAATTTATTTAGTTAGCAATAATTTATTCGCTTTCGTGAGTTGTAATAAATAAGTCTCACCAGCATGGCTAATCCATGCGTATTTCTTCCCACCCAATAAAGCTTTGAGTGGTAATACTGGCGCATCCTGCTGCGTATTGACTTGCTCAGATGAAATTATTTTAGTCATATTTACTCCATTTCAGAAGAATTCAAATATTGATACGCAAATGATAATCATTCTCATTAATTTATGCAAGTCTTACTGGAAAAAAATAATATACCTATATAATTCAATCAATTAAGAAAATATATGAGTCAAGTCCAATAAGCCATTTTTTATAGGAGGACACCAATAATAATTTCCTGTTACTTGCTCGGAAATAGTGAACATTGCATCGCTCAAACTATCTTCTGCGCCGACCATTCGCTGCCAGAGGCTCTCAAATGCTTCAAAAGACTTTCCAAATGCTACAAAGATTAAACCTGCTTGCTGATTTTCACTCCAAGGCATCGAGCGACGTAAAACAAATGCTTCAGGATCAAAGCTCTCTTGCTCGGTTCGTTTTACATGCGCAGATTTGGGTGCATCTTCCATCTCTTCATTACTAATTCGCTCTCGCCCAATAATTTGGTCCTGTTTTAGTTTTGATAATGACTCAAAATAATTTAAATCATGCCGCCACTGCTGAACAGCGACATAGCTAGATCCATTAATATGCTCATCAGAATTGTCTACAAATGCGGCTTTGATCGCCTCTTCACCTTCGGGATTTTCAGTTCCATCTTCATAACCCGTTAAATCTCTACCATCCATATATTTAAACCCATCCACGGCACTAAAAAGTTTAAAAGCTGGCTCAAACATTAACTCTAGCTCCCTTCCTTTATGCAACAATTCACCACGATCATCTCCACGCAGCCAACACCAGAGGTCACCAGCTGTTTGATGAGATTCTATGGGTGTATTTTGTATAATGGGAAAACGTTTTAAATTTGGAACCTCTTTATTCAAAGAGGTGATAATCTCAATTCCTAATCCCAGCACAAGATTTTCGTTAATCTCAAGTTGAGATAATTTTTTTAAAGTTGACTCAATCGCACTATGGTTGGTAATGACAAATGTCAAGTAACGCGCATGTTTAGGAACATCTAATAGTATACCGGGCTGTATTTTCATATCTTGATTACTTAAGTTATGCGGAATGCTGATGCCCATATAATTTAGCGTATAAGCCACTAGAATCTAGCAACTGATCGTGAGTACCATCCTCTGTAATTAATCCATCTTCAAATACAAGCGCTCGATCAGCTTGTTTAACTGCACTTAATCTATGAGCTATAATTATTGTTGTCCGATCTTTCAAAAATTCCTGCAATGACTTATGCACACGTGCTTCAGTATCAGCATCTAATGCTGAGGTAGCCTCATCCAAAATAACAACATTCGGATTAGTTAGTGCCATACGCGCAATCGCGATTCTTTGACGCTGCCCACCAGACAATCGCACACCATCTCGACCTATAATTGAATCTAAGCCTCTTGGCATTGTTTCTACAAAATCACGAATTTGTGCAACATCTAGTACTTCCCATAATTGTTCATCCGACATTTCTCTACCAAGTGTCAGATTACTGCGCAAAGTATCATTAAATAATGCAGGATGTTGTAATACACATGCGACATTCTCACGTACAACTTCCATACCAATCCGTGTTACTGATACACCATTAAATTTGATATCACCAAATAGCGGCGGATAAAGGCCGAGAAGCACCTGAACAAGTGTTGATTTACCTCCACCACTCGCGCCCACCAAGGCCACTTTTTCTCCAGCGGCTATCGAAAGATTCACACCATTTAAGACATAAGAACCATCACCATAGGCAAATTTAATATCCTCTATTTGAATGCTAACACCGCGTTGATTTTCAAATGGATTAAGTTCATGTTTATATTTTGGTTCATTTGGCAAATATAACAATTGATTAATCCGTCCCAATGCCGCCTTTGCACTGTAATATGCGTACTGAATATTTAATACATCCTGGACGGGCGTCATCATGAACCACAAATAGCCAAACACTGCAATCATTTCACCAATAGATAAACCTGCAAATAAAACCATCAGAAATCCAACTGCACGAAATATATCGAAGCCAATCAAGAATATTACAAAAGACAAGCGATTTGCCGCATCACTTTTCCATGAAAAAGCTGCAGAGTGATCCCTCACATTGCCAGCCAAATGATCTACCTTAGACAAATAATATTTTTCTCTATTGCTAGCACGGATTTGTTGTATACCATCTAGTGTTTCAATTAGTGATTGTTGAAATATTTCAAATGCTTTGTTTTCTCTTTTCTTAAGATCTTTTACATGCTTACCAATGGATATAGTGAAATAGATAACAGCAGGATTCATCAGCATGATAAAAAGCGCTAACTGCCAGTGCATCCAAAACAAAATTACAGCTACTCCTATAATTGTTAGCACCGAAACAACAACTTTACTGACAGTTTGTCCTGCAAATTCGTCGACCGTATTTAAATCAGTAACAAACAAGGAAGAGACACCACCACTTCCTATCGTTTCATAATCAGACATAGTGATTGATTGAAGCCTGGTAAGTAATTGTGATCGGATCTTGTAGATGACTTCTTTTGAGACACCGACAAATTTTCTAGTCTGCCATACAGCTAAAGCAGCCGACACAACTCTGAGAATTACTGTTACAACTAAAATTCCGCCAATATAAAGGATTGGCCCTTGTGAACTAATTGGAAAAATCGAATTAAAGGCTTCTACTACCTTGCCTGGCTGATTAAGTAGAACCTCATCAACCAGCAAGGGGATTAGTAATGGAATAGGTACACTAGTTACTACAGCTAATACTGCGATGATATTAGCGATGATGAGAGTGCGCTTATGTTCTAGCGCAAGCCGTAGAATATATTTAAATGTATATTTTTCTGGCATCGAGTCAATAATTAAGCTTCCTCTTGTTCTTGGGTATCGAGTGATGCGCGAACTTGATCCATATCCAACTCTTTGACCTTGTCTAAAATATCTTCTAACTGAGATGGTGCCAACGCTCCCGCCTGATTAAATAGCAGGATTTGTTCCCTGAACAACATCAAGGTAGGAATAGATCTAATCTGACAAGTTTGTGCTAACTCTGTCTGCTGTTCTGTATTCACTTTTGCAAACATCACATCCGTATGATTTTCAGAAGCAGTCTCAAATGTAGGAGCAAAAGATTTACATGGCCCACACCATTCAGCCCAAAAATCAATAATTACTATATCGTTTTCATGAATAGTATCGTTAAAGTTATCTGATGTAAGCTCAATTGTAGCCATGACTGCTCCTAATTATTAGAGGTTTCCCTTGGTATAGTAGTATTCGATTTTATGCAAAGAATCTTGTAAATGCTCTAGACGAACAAGCGGTTGATTAAGTTCTAGAATACGTTGTTTTGTCTGTAATTCAAATGGCAAATACTCTGTTAAACGAGCACCTACCCAAAATGCGCTATTAGCTTGTACTGTTTGCTGATCAAATGGGCTCCCAAGCTTTTCCATAATTTTAACAATCAAATCTGACCATTCACTAAATCTTTCAGGCAATGGCTGATCATCTTCTTCACTTAGATAATCCACTTCTCCAGTCATTAGCTGATTTTCTTTCACATGTGTATGACCTATCTCTATACGACTCATACCTTGTACAGTTATACCCAACAAGCCATCTGACATCGACTCCCAGTCGATAATTTTACATGCAGTGCCCACTGCATATGGTTGAGCCGCTTCTCCAGTTTCATTTCCTTGCTTGATTAGACATATAACAAACTCACTTTGATCTTTCACACAAGCCTTTACCATATCTAAATAACGCGCTTCGAATATTCGCAACGGCATAACGCCACCTGGAAATAAAATAGTATTTAACGGGAAAAGAGGGAGTTCAACAGACATGATTATTAAATTATGTTGTTACGCAGCTGACTTATTTCAATCTCAAGCTGTTTTGCTGTTTGTAAACGATCAGCGGGATCTCTAGCCAGAACCTTTTCAAACAAACCTGAAACATCCATGGGCAAACCCGGAACGATATTCTCTAAAGGCTCAGGTCTACCATTAACGATATTATACAAAACAGCATGCACATTATTACCTTTAAAGGGTAATTCTCCACTTAACATTTCATATAACAAAACCGCTAACGAGAACAAATCACTTTGCTCGCTTGGAGATTCTCCACATACCAATTCTGGTGCCATATAAGAAGGAGAACCACTGATATCAGGTATGGCTAATTGACTGGCTGATTGTACAACTGATAACCCGAAGTCGACCAACTTTATTTGACCACTTTCGTCAAACATAATGTTGCCAGGCTTAAGATCTCGATGAATAACATGATTGTCATGTGAGTAAGCAAGCGCCTGACAAATATTCTCTGCCACTTTTAATGCATTGTCTAAAGACAGTTTCTTGTCTTTATGCAAAATCTGGGCAAGGCTACTGCCATGAATATACTCCATCACCAGGAACCCCTCATAATCGCCTAGGCCAGCATCATAAACCGCAACGATATTTTGATGCTGAAGACGCCCGATGGCACGTGCTTCTGCATAGAAAGCATCACTTTCGACTTCACCCTCTTCACTCGGATCAAATAGCTGAATTATTTTTATAGCAACATTGCGATCTAAAAATGGATCATAAGACTTATACAAAGAGCGATTTACATGAACACTAAGAGGCTCGTTGAGCTGGTACTTTCCAATCTCACCAGCCGAACTTAAACTCCTTCTATTTCTTCGCTCTAACAATGCGTTCCCCGTAAATTAACCGTGATCTAAGCGCGCAATTAATTTCGCACATAGACCATCAAAACCACCGTTACTCAACAAAAGCACATTGTCATCTGGTCGCAATGTTTGCAACAATCCTTCAACAATCTGATTGATATCGCTGAAAATCCTGCAACTCAAACCTTCTAGCTCCTGCTCCAGCGACCATTCAAGATCTTCAGAACCATAAACAAATAATTCTGTTGCCAATGATAATGCTTTTTTCAATTCGCCCGCATGTACACCCATTCGCATTGTGTTAGAGCGAGGTTCAAACACAACAATCATCCTCTCCTTGTCATTATGCTCTTTAAAAGCTTCAAGGGTGCACTGAATTTCTGTTGGATGATGCGCAAAATCATCATATACCGTCACACCCCCATGCTCACCTTTATTTTCTAAACGTCTTTTAACACCCTTAAAATTCTCAAGTGCTTGCATTGATTGATCGACCGTTACACCAGCATGTCTAGCCGCTGCGATAGCCGATATGGCATTCATCGCATTGTATTTACCAATCTGATTCAAAATACAGTCATATTGCTTGTCATTTTTTAAAGAAAACTTAAATGGACGTTTGTGTTTATCAAAATCATTTAAGTGCCAATAGCACTGTTCAGATGAGCCAAAAGACTCCATATTAGACCAACTTCCTTGCTGTAATATATTTGAAATGTTTTCATCATCACCATTAAAAATAATTTTACCCTCTTGTGGAATTAATTTTACTAGATGATGAAACTGCCGTTGAATATCTTTTAGATCTCGAAATATGTCGGCATGATCGAATTCCACATTACTAATAATCAGTGTGCGCGGATGATAATGCATAAACTTGGAGCGCTTATCAAAAAATGCAGTATCGTACTCGTCTGCTTCAATAACAAAAAATGGCCCACTACCAATTCTTGCAGAAACATCAAAGTCATTAGGTATACCTCCAATCAAGAAGCCAGGATTTAAACCTGCTTCATCCAAAATATGCGCGAGCATACTCGAAGTACTTGTTTTGCCATGTGTCCCGGAGACTGCAAGCACCCAGCGATTCTTCAAAATATGTTGATACAACCATTGAGGCCCAGAGATCAATGTATATTGCTCATCTAACATGCGTTCAATAACATCATGACCACGCGTCATCACATTACCCACAACAACTTCATCAGGAGGACTATCTAATTGAGTAGCTCCATAGCCCTCAATGAGTTTTATACCTGCCTCTTCTAGTTGTGTACTCATCGGCGGATATACATTGAGATCTGAACCAGTTACTTTATAGCCCATCTGTTTGGCTAATAAAGCAATACCCGCCATAAATGTTCCACATATTCCAAGGATATGTATATGCATATTTTTAAGTTATTCCTAGCAGATCGATGAATGTAACTATGACTATCATGTTTACGATGACATAACCAAAGCTGATAGCCATCCCTACCGCTAAACTTGTGTCAGTTGCATGTTTAACAATATTGCCATAGGCGGCTACTATCCATATCAAGATAAAATAAAATGCAACGACACGTCCTAGTGGGATTGTTTGTGTATTCGGATCTAATGGAAATGCATATGAGCTTATTGAACTAACAATACTAATAATAATTCCAGTTCCTAAAAATGCATTCAGCGTTTGATGAATACGTTCTTTTTTCTTACTTAGTAATACTTGAGTGAATAGATATAAAATAGCAAGATCCAAAACACTCGTTAATAGACTGCCCCAGAGATTATAAATTGACAATGCCCCAGTGATAGATAGCGCCAAAAACAACAAAAATAATACGTTCTGTAGATTTTGTGATACTGGACAATCTTGAGGCGATGCTTTTAGCATAGCCATATTTATATAGTATCGAATCAACCCATACATCTTATGTCTGAGCAAACTTATGCAAACCGCGCTTAGATGGCGCCTGTAACCAATCCATTAGTAACTCTAATTCTGGTGTATTAACTTGAATATCCTCTTGCTTGCCACTGCGCATTAGCCGATATGCTTGCTCTAATGCACGATAGCGGTCTCCTGTAATGCCCGCGCGTCTCAATCCGATGGTATTCAATCGATAATGTACAACTGGATTTCGGCCTAGTAATGTAAACGGCATAACATCCCGCCCTACAGGTACAAATGCACCTACCATGGAATAAGCGCCGATGCGTACAAATTGATGTACTCCTGCGCCGCCTCCTACAATGGCCTTCTTCCCAATATGCACATGACCACTCAACCCAACAAATGAAGTAAGAATAACTTCATCGCCTATTTGGCAATCATGACCAATGTGTGTGTTGCACATAATATAACAATCATCACCAATCGCTGTTGGATTATCGATATTAGTTGAACGATGTATTGAAACAAACTCACGAATAGTATTGCCGTCACCAATGCGTAACTGAGTTGACTCTTGTTTATACGAAATATCTTGTGGCTCACCACCCAAAACAACATGGTCAGAGATTCGATTATTTTGTCCGATCCGAGTTTGAGGATGGATCACACTATGCGCACCGACTAAACTTCCAGCACCAATTTGCACATGATCGTGAATAATTGAAAACGGGCCGACTTGCACATCTTCAGCGAGCTTAGCGGTGGATGCAACAACTGACGAGGGATGAATCATTTCCATTTGCGCTATATTACAGTGTAACTAAGAACACTGCAGTGTTTGATAGAAAATTATTGATTCAATATGTTTTGTAAAGTGTCTTGCTGTTTTTCATCCAGCTCAATAAATGAAACTCGAATATAAAATTCACTCTCGGCGATACGTATCGCACTCAAAGCATGACCTCTCAGAGAGATCGCATCCGAACTATTCATATTCAGTTGCGCATCAAGCATGATTCTGTCACCAGGCTCGGTTTTAATTCCATTAGGTAAAATTTTTGTAACCACGCTTTTTGTACAACTCAAAGACATGCCGCCTAACGATATATCATGTGTGACAACATCATAAGTTGATCCATCCATATCCGTTAGCTTTACCGGGATAGATTTTTTATATCTAAGATAAGCTCTGCGCTCTGCAAATGACATATTTTTACTCTTTAATTAGGCCCAAAAATTCCTGCTCAGAGAGAATTGATACTCCTAGCTTTACCGCTTTCTGCATCTTGGAACCGGCTTTTCCCCCAGCGATCAAAGCTGTTGTATTCTTGGATATGCTGGATGAAACTTTGCCACCTAATGCACGAATCTTTTGACTCGCTTGATCACGTGACATACTTTCCATCGTACCGGTTAATACATATACCTTGCCTTCCAATGTGTTATTGATTGTTTTACCACTCAAGCTACTATCTGACCAGTTAATCCCGACCTCGTTACATAAACAGGTAATCAACTGCCTATTTTGAGTCTGCTTAAAGTACTTTTCGATATGATCAGCCACAATCGGCCCCACATCCGGCACCGTCTGCAGAGATTCCGCGTCTGCATTCATGATCGCCTCCAGACTGTATTGGAAGTGGTCAGCCAAGGCTAAAGCGGTCGCCTCACCCACTTCTCTAATCCCTAGGGCATAAATAAATCGTGCCAGCTCTGTCGACTTACTATTTTCAATCGCTAGCAATAAATTTTGTGCAGATTTTGATCCCATGCGGTCAAGTCCAGCAATCACGTCTTCATCAAGTCGGTATAAGTCATCCAACTGTTTGACTAAATTATTCTCAATTAACTGATCAATTAACTTATCACCCAATCCTTCAATATCCATGGCATTGCGCGAGGCAAAATGTTTTAACGCTCCTTTACGTTGAGCAGGACAAATGAAGCCAGCCACGCAGCGTGCAACTGCCTCACCTTCAGGTCGGCTGATTTCACTGTCACATTCGGGACATATCATAGGTAACTTAACTTTTCTGGTCCCTTTTGGGCGGCGCTCAATGACCACTTTTAACACTTCAGGAATAACATCTCCTGCTCGACGCACGATGACCGTATCACCCACTCGCACGTCTTTACGCTCAACTTCATCCATGTTGTGTAGTGTTGCGTTGCTGACGGTCACACCACCAACAAATACAGGTTCCAACTTTGCAACCGGTGTAATCGCTCCGGTACGACCAACCTGAAACTCAACATCATTGACACAGGTAATTTCTTCTTGTGCTGGAAATTTATGTGCTGTCGCCCAACGAGGTGCGCGAGAAACAAAGCCTAACTCTGTCTGTAAATCGATACGATCCACTTTGTAAACAATTCCATCAATCTCGTAATCAAGCTTTTCACGCATATTAAGCATGGTTTGGTAAAACTGCCAACAGCCTTCAACACCTTTGACTTGCTTGATTAAAGGACAAACTCTTAGACCCCAATCTTTAAATTGCTGTAGGACTTGATGATGACTGTTAGCTAACGTGATACCTTCAACAATACCCACACCATAGCTAAACATTTCTAAGGGTCGCTGCGCAGTTAAGCGTGGATCCAATTGACGCAAACTTCCTGCAGCCGCATTGCGCGGATTAACAAATTCTTTTTGCTCATTCTTATGAGCAATTTCGTTCATCAATTTGAAACCTTCAAGCGACATGAACACTTCTCCGCGTACTTCGAGTATTTTTGGTAATTTTTTTCCCATCAATTGCAAAGGAACTGTTTTGATCGTACGAACATTTTCAGTGATATCTTCACCGGTTGTACCGTCTCCACGCGTCGCAGCTTGAACCAAAGTACCGTTTTTATAAATAAGGCTTACTGCTAACCCATCCAATTTTGGTTCTGCGTTGTAAGTAATTTGAGTAGTATCTCTTAACCGATCCTTAACACGTTTATCAAAAGCAGCCAGTTCATCTTTGCTAAACACATTACTCAGTGAAAGCATCGGCATCTCATGCTTAACCTGCTTAAAGGATTCTAATGGAGAACCGGATACACGTTGCGTAGGAGAATCTTCAGTGATCAACTCAGGATTTTGAGACTCTATCTCTATTAACTCTCGCATTAAGCGATCATATTCAGCATCAGGCACGGTAGGATCATCCATCACATAGTACTGGTAATCATACTTTCTGATCTTTAAACGAATTGCTTGAAGATGTTGTTGGATTTTCTCACTCATATTACGAGCTTAATTTTAAAGGTTTAGGCATATGAAACACAGCTGCACAAGACAATAAAAAGAGCTTATCCTAAGAAATAGATAACTAGAAGAATGAAATTGACTAGGCCGTTGCGGCGCGAGATGCTCTCAAACCAAACAGTTGGACTTGCTCTTTATAGTGAGAAATTGCCTGGTTTGTTAATGGCGTTCTATCTCTATCTAACAAATCACCATTCAAATATGTTGCCAATCGTTGCGCATGATCTATCATAATATTAAATGACTTCAAGCTATCTTCAGGCCCAGGCAATTGCAAGATAAAAGTTAAACCTGGAGTTGAAAATGTCTGCATGTTGCCCATATCAAACGTACCTGGTTTTAACATATTTGCGACACAGTAAATACTGTGCTTTTTATCAAAACGTTCGACATTCAAATGATAAACACTCATCTCACCGAATTCCAGGTCGAGTTCTGACATCATTTGCTGAATCATAGGGCCCGAAAACTTTTCAGACTCATTTGACACCACATGAAGTACTACGACCATCTCCTTAGCCGCGGGATCTAATACACTCGCTTGTTGCAAGGGCTTAGAGCCAGGAGCAATTTTATTTTCTGCTTCTTGTACACGTTTGGTAATAGCTTCATCACGCAACTCTTTACTGACACCCTGGAACTCAGAACGTAAATCATCGGGAAGCGATTCATTTTCGTTGCGGGTTTGTGTCGCAAGAAAGTCGTCTAACTCTTGAGTTAAGTCAACATCATCCTCATAGTCATTCGCTATGGTCATACGATCTTTTGAGTGTGTTCGATACCAAATAAATATTGCCGCGATAACAATAACGGCAATGACAATTAAAATAATTCTCAACTCAAAAGCTGAATCCATATAATTTCCCTAAGCTAAGCGCTAGCCAGTTCGGCAGCTTCTTCGACATCAACTGAGACAAGTCTTGATACACCCGGTTCATTCATAGTGACACCGAGTAAATGCTGTGCATATGACATGGTACTTTTATTGTGCGTAATAAATACAAATTGCACACGCTCACTCATATCTTTGATGAGCTCACAGAAACGACCAACATTGGCATCATCAAGAGGCGCATCGACCTCATCGAGCAAGCAGAATGGGGCAGGATTTAACTCAAATATCGCAAGTACCAAGGCCGCTGCTGTTAAAGCTTTTTCACCCCCTGATAATAATTGGATAGAAGAGACACGCTTACCTGGAGGTCTTGCCATGATTGTGACACCCGCATTTAACAGGTCATCCCCAGTCATCTCTAAGTAAGCTTTACCACCTGGAAATAAACGTGGGTACATATTTTGAATATGAGCATTAACCTGGTCAAAAGTATCTTTGAAACGGTCTTTAGTTTCTTTATCAATCTTACGTATTGCTGTTTCTAGAGTTTCGAGTGCTTTGGTCAAATCAGCATGTTGTGAATCTAGATATTCTTTGCGCTCACTTTGTTCTTCAAATTCATCTATCGCAGCAAGATTTATCGAACCCAAACGCTTTATCTTTAAATCAATCTCTTCAACTATGGCTTCCCATTTTTCTAGAGTCGCATCTTCATCTAATTCATTATTAAGCTCTTCAATAGACCAGTCATACTCATCAAGTTGTTCTTTAACTGTTTGTGCACGCACTTTAAGCTCTTGCCATCTCATTTTTTGCTGATTTAGCTTTTCGCGTTCCTCATCAATCTTGTTATCTATCACGATACGTTGTTCTTCTTTAGAGCGAATCGAAGATTCAACATTCTCAAGACTTTTTCTAGCTTCACTTAACTCAGCTTCAACTTTTAATCGTTTTTCTAGTGCTTCTTTTAATGCAGACGACAACTCCTCTATAGGCGCAAGACTTTCTTCAATCGATATGGACAAACTATCAATACGGCTATCATGATCTGCCATTTGCATTTGTAAGCGGCTATATATTGATTTAGATGTTGCTGCTCGGGTTCGCAGCGTTTCAATTTCAAGTTGAATAGAATGCCTACGCTCTTGTAATTCTGTCGCTTGTTCCTTTTTAACATTAAAATCTGAAACGACATCTTCTTTACTACTTAATAGCTCACTTTTACGCTTCTGTAGCACGTCTAAGTTAGCCTGAGCATTTTCAAGATTAGTCATCGCGAGCTTTATTTGCTGACGATAATCCTCTAGTTGAGTAGAAGCTTCCTCAATAAACGTTTTTAGTTGTGAATCACGCTGCTGCCAATGTTCGATTGCAGATTTGCGCTTTGCTAATTCTGCCTGTGTTTCTGCATGTTCCTTGAAAGCATCGTTATGCTGATGTTGCGCCTGCTCACGTTGCACTTCTTGCTCTGATAATGCTGAAGTAGCTTGCTGTAATTTTTGTGAGAAAGATACAACATCTGCTTCAATATCAACTAGCTTAGCTTCTAGTTCCGCAATTTCAGCTTTGCGCATTAAGACGCTATCACTATCACTGCTTGAACTGGAATAACGTACCCAGGACTGAGTTAGCCATATGCCATCAGGCGTTATGACTGACTCACCGTCATTTAATTGGGATGTCATCTTTAAAGCTTTGTTTAGGTTATCAGCAACTAGAATGTTTTCTAATTCTTCAAGTATCGATAACTCAGTAGATACTTTACTTGCCAAGGTCTTTTCAGAAAACTGCTTGCTAACTTTCTGTTGCCCTCCATAGAACATGACATTGCCACCATCAAGATCGTTAAGCTTGGTTGCAACATATTGAATGTCATCAGCACAAATTGCTTCGAGGTGACCTCTTAATACCGCTTCTACCGCTTGCTCCCAACCCGATTGCACCTCAATCTGATCTGCTAGACGTGGTAACTGTCCAAACTTATGTTTGCTCATCCAGTTCTTAAGTTCTTGCTCTTCATTCCTTAATGCTGCTTCTTGCAAAGCATTAAGTGTCGTCAAACTGCTTTTGATTTCTTGCTGACGCGTTTTGTCTTTATCTAATTGAACAGTGCAATCTTCAATAAATTCTCGAGATTTTTGTATTTCACCAATAATTTGGTCTAGTTTAGTCTTGCAGGTTTCTACATTTTGTTCGTGCTCGGCTAAACGTGCTTCTATAGGACTAAGATTGCCTTCATGCTCATCCCCCATTAATTCAGCATGTTCTTCTTGATAGCGCTCGCGACGCTGCTCTATTCGAATAATCTCTTGTTCAAGAAAATTTATTCTTTGACTATAAACTTCAGCCTGATGACTTGGCTCATTGGCTTCATGAATTAAATCTTCCCAAGCCTCTCGCCACATTAATTCAGCCGATTCTGCGGTTGAAACCTCTTCACCTATTTCAGTCGCCTGTTCATTCACGGACGAAAGCTCTTGCAACATGTTCTCAATCTGCTGATCAAACTCTTGTTGCGCCAAGTTTTGACTATCAAGTTCTTGTTGCAATGACTCCAAACTTGCACTGACTTCTTCACGTTCTGATTCATGACGTTGCTTGGTTTCAGTTGCATGTTGAATGGATTGCTCTAAGCGCGAGATATCAGCACCGATTTGATAATACTGACCCTGAACCTTATTCATAGAATCGTTGGCAGAGCTGTGATCTTCACGCAACTGTTCTAGGTCTGCTTCTAAAGATCGAAGCGAAGCAATTGTCTGCTCAACATGAGTTTCCTGGCTTTCTACTAACTTCTGTTGCTCTCCTAGATCAGTCCCCATCGAATCCAAGCGCAATAAAAGCAACTCTGCATTGGAACGACGTTCCTCTTCTTTTAATTTTTTATAACGCTCAGCCGCGGCTGCCTGGCGTTTTAATTTAGCTATCTGCTTATCAACTTCTTCAATCAGATCATTGAGACGATCTAAATTTTCACGCGTATGACGAATGCGGTTTTCAGTCTCGCGTCGACGTTCCTTATATTTGGAAATACCTGCTGCCTCTTCCAGATGAACTCTCATCTCTTCAGGCTTAGCATCAATCAAACGCGAAATAGTGCCCTGCTCTATGATGGCGTAGCTGCGTGGCCCTAAACCTGTGCCCAGGAAAATATCTGAAATATCACGGCGTCGACATTGAGTGCCATTTAAGAAGTATTTGGACTGGCCATCCCGTGCAACAGAACGTCGTATCGCTATTTCATTATAAGAAGCGTACTGTCCACCCGCCTTGCCTTGGGAATTATCAAAGACTAGTTCAATACTCGCTTGACCCACGGGTTTACGACCGCTGGATCCTTTAAAAATGACGTCTTCTAGAGTATCGCCACGAATATTTTTAGAGCTGGCGCCCATCACCCAGCGAATGGCATCCACGATATTCGACTTTCCGCAACCGTTAGGGCCGACGATGCCAACCATATCGCTCGGAAATGCGAGGGTCGTGGGGTCCACGAAAGACTTGAACCCTGCCATTTTTATTTTACGGAGACGCATTCACTAATATCCAGTAAAATTATGGCTAGTTAGAACAAGTTGTTGAGAAAATAATGTCAAAAGATTCCGTAAGTATATTAGATACATTTGAAAACCCTGAAACAGATCGGGATTATACCATCCGTTTCACCATTCCAGAATTTACATGTCTATGTCCGCTCACAGGACAACCTGACTTTGCAAAATTTCAGATCGATTATATACCCGATCAACTTTGCGTAGAACTTAAGTCCCTTAAATTATACATGGGCTCGTTCCGAGATACAGCAGCTTTTCATGAAGCGGTCACAAATCAAATTTTGCAAGCACTGGTTGATTTAATGCAGCCACGTTTTGCAAAAATAGATGCTGAATGGAATGTGCGCGGGGGTATTTATACATCTGTCATTGCAGATCATCGAAAAGAAGGTTGGCAGTCACCCTTACCTGTGAACTTGCCATAAAAAATCACGTATGTTCCGCGGGTTTAGTTATTTCTTTAAAGGTTTACGTTTAATATTTGCATCCGGCATTAAACGTTATGTATTAATTCCTTTATTAATTAATATTGCCATCTTTTCTTTTGGTTTATGGATAGGCATTACCTGGTTTGATAGCTTCTTAGAGCAAGTTTTACCCGGCTGGCTAAGCTGGGCAGAGTTTATTCTATGGCCTATATTTGCCATCAGCTATTTTTTAATTGTGTTTTATGCGTTCGCCATTCTCGTGAATGTTATAGCAGCACCTTTTAATGGTCTCTTGGCAGAAAAAATAGAATCCTATTTAAGTGACGATAAAACACTCAGCACCGAAAGTGATTTCAAAACCATCCTAAAAGAAGCGCCCGGCATAATAGCTAGTGAAATTGGCAAACTTGCTTATTTTCTTTTACGCGCGATACCTTTACTTATTTTGTTTATCATTCCGGGAATTAACGTATTTGCACCCTTTGTTTGGTTTATCTTTTCTGCTTGGATGCTTTCGCTAGAATACCTTGATTACCCTTTTGGCAATCATAATATTTTATTCAAGGATACAAGAGCTAAAGTTAAACAACGCAAGACAAGATGCTTAGGCTTTGGCACTGCGGTGAGTGGTTTCACATTGATACCATTTTTAAACTTTATCGCCATGCCAGCAGCCGTAGCAGGCGCTACCGCTCTATATGTTGATACGTTCTCAAAAGTTGAAGACACTTAATAGAGAAACTCTTTTAACCTAAGTAGGCCAAGCTTCAAACGTTCCTCGTTCGTCGTATAAGCAAAACGAACAAATTCATTTGCGCGATAATCACCAAAATCACAACCTGGTGTGATGGCAACTGCTTTTCTCTCTAATAACTGCTTACAAAAATCGAAACTGTCATCAGTATGTTTAGAAATGTTCGCATAAATATAGAATGCGCCTTGTGGTATTGTCGGGACATCAATCCCAAGATCAGATAATAAATCACACACCAAGTCCCGGCGCTGTTGAAATATATTTCGACGCTGCTCTAGAGTTTCGATAGTTTCAACTTTAAACGCAGCAAGTGCCGCGTGCTGCGCAATCGTCGACGTTGCCAAATAAGTATTTTGTGAAATCGCATCTAGCTCACTAATATGACTGCTAGGCGCAACTAACCAACCGACTCTCCAGCCTGTCATGCCAAAATATTTAGAGAAACTATTTAGGACAAAAATATTATCACGCAAAGCTGCCACTGAAGTGGCAGCTTTCGAATATGTTAGGCCTTGATATATCTCATCGACGATTAAATATTTGTTTTTGCTTGCAAGAAAGTCGGCTATTTCTAGCAACTCCTCTAATTTACAAATTGTACCCGTCGGATTCGAAGGGCTTGCAACTAATACTGCTGAAACAGAATCGCACCAATGCTTTTTGACCAAGCTAGTGGTCAGTTGGAATTCTGTTGAATCATCCACTGGCACCGAAACCACACCACCACCAAATAACCGACTCAGATTACGATTACAGGGATAAGTTGGATCACCTAACATCAACTGATGTTTGTTTTGTAGCAAGGCCAAAAGCACTAGTTGCAATGCGCCCGAGGCTCCAGGCGTGACAATGATTTGCTCTGGCACAACAGTGATGGAAAATTTTTCTTTATAGTAAGCACAAATATTTTCACGCAGCTCATATAAGCCTTGGGCTGAGGTGTAATATGTGTTTTTTTCGTTTAAAACAGATATTCCCGCATCAATAATCGGCTGCGGTGTTGAAAAATCTGGCTCTCCAATCTCCATATGCACCACATCGCGACCCTGAGCTTCCATCTCCTTACATCGGGCTAATATATCCATTACATGAAATGGGTTTATCTGAATATGCTTTTTCATGCTTTTATCGCACTTAGAAAATTTAGACGAGTCTAATAAATAATTACGCTTAATTGTTTTTATTACAGTATACTTAGCCCTAGAGGAAAGAGGGGAATATTATGCAAACACTCACGATAGACCCAATGACTGGCAACGAAGTTAGCGAGTTAAATAGCGCTTTAAGCATTGTTGATGGAACTGGCGAAAATGCCATTAAAATCTATTTTGAATCAGAAGCATCTTTAAATGAATTCATTGAATTTCGTAAAGATGACGAACCTGCCTCAAACTCATCATACGAACAGATCGCCAGCTAAATTACTTCTTACTTTCTTTTGTAGTGACTCATCATACGCTCACGTTTGCGTTGCTGACGCGGGGTTAATGTATTTTTCTTTCCTGCGTATGGATTTTCTGGAGATCGAAGTAAAAATCTAACTGGAGTACCGACAAGCTTTAGTTTCTCGCGAAAGAAATTTTCTAAGTAACGAATGTAAGATTTAGGCAGTTTGCTTGTTTGGGTCCCATACAACACAAAGGTTGGCGGATGGGAGCCACCTTGATGCATATACCTTAATTTAATTCTTCTACCTTGAACTAAGGGCGGCTGATTAGCCTCAATAGCTTGTTCTAAAATTTTATTGAGTTCCGAGGTAGATAGATCTACCGAAGCGGAGCGATTCGCAACCACAACCGCTTGCATTAGTTTTTTTAAGCCAACTTTTTTAACTGCCGAAATTTTTATCTTATCAACATAAGACAAGTACTGATAACGCGTATCCAACTTATAAGTGAGTTGATAGTAATCATCCTGGTTGGCATCATCTGTTTTGTTCAATGCCACTACTAATGCACGTCCTTCGCGCAACACTATTTCAAGTAAAGTACTATCTTGATCTGCAAGCCCTGCGGTCACATCAACCATGAAAATTACTACATGCGCAGAAGAAATCGCATCCAAAGTTTGCACGATGCTATATTTTTCAACTGCTTCTCGCACTCGACTCTTACGCCTTACACCGGCTGTATCAATTAATGTGAATGCATGATTATTATATTCAAATGGAATACGTACACTATCACGTGTCGTTCCAGGTATCGATGATGTCACCAGCCGATCTTCCTTCAGCAAGGCATTCACCAAAGTAGATTTGCCTGCATTTGGACGACCAATCACAGCAATGCGCGTAGTATTATCCTCAGTCTCTGTTTCTTCTTCATATGCTGGCAGTGCTTCAAATAATTCTTCCAGCATAGATTCAATACCTCTTCCTTGCTTCGCAGCGATGGTAAATAATTTTGGTGCGCCTATTTGATAAAAATCGCTTGCTGCAATATCCGCATCCACACCATCAATTTTATTTACGACTAATACGTAATCAATATTTTGTTTGCGTAGCGTTTCAATAATACGATGATCTTCTGGCATTAAGCCATCTCGCGCATCAACTATAAATAAAACTAGTTGAGCTTCTTCAATCGCATAATCCGTTTGCGATTGCATACTAGTATCAATTTCATTGTGTTCATCCACAATACCACCTGTATCGATTACAACGCATGATTGTGAATAGCGAGTGCATAGGCCATATTTTCGATCGCGCGTTAAGCCTGGATAATCTGCAACTAAGGCATCACGTGACTGAGTGAGAAAATTAAAAAGCGTGGACTTTCCTACATTGGGACGGCCGATTAATGCGATGACAGGATGCATGAGTCAATCCAGCTAAAAAGAGGCTCTGTTTATACCGTGACTTGATTTAATTAGCTACTCGATAGTAATGGACGCGAGTCGACCTTCACTATCGGATATATAGGAAACACTATTTGTTCCAGTGTTTGAGGTTTGGATAGGCGCTTTACCTAAACGAGTTCTGCCAATAAAACGGCCATCCTCTTTAGATAAAATGTGAATATATCCTTCAAAGTCTCCCACCATGATTACTCTATCTTGTAATACTGGTGCAGAAATTTCCCTGTATAAAAGTCCATCCTGCTTCCATACACTAACACCAGAATCTTTTTCTAATGCCCATACATTGTCATCTTTATCTGAGACATAGACAATATTATCATCAATCGTAACCCCGGTGACCGAAGCAATATCACGCGCCCAAATTATTCTTCCATTGACCTTGTCAATGGAAACAACACGCCCGTGATAGCTAGCCGCATAAACACGAAAATCATCTGCAGCAATTTGACCATCAACATCAACTAACCTTTGCAATTCATTACGACCAGAGGGAACAGAAACGCGCGCCTCCCAAACTGTGTTTCCTGTTAATGTTGAAATAGCTAAAACCTTTCCATTATCCATTCCCGCATAAACAATATCACTTGTAATAATCGGTGTATTGGCCCCACGCAAAGTGAGTGCAGGTGAAGTCTGAGCTACTGTCCAAAGTTTCTCACCCGATACTAAATCAATGCCTAGTAAACTATTATCACTTAACCGAGCGACAACCACATCACCAGTTGAACTAGAAATCGCTGATATTTCACTCGTGACCGATTGTTCCCAGACTTTATTCCCATCATTGCTTTGCAAACCGAGAATTTCTCCATCGAGCGTTCCCAACACTAAAACTTGCTCATTACCTCCCACACCACCTGAAATTGCACTATCAATATTTGCCGACCAAATTTTTTGACCATCAGTTGAATTGAAAACAGCAACATCACCTTTAGTTTGCGCAAATGCAATACCATCGCCAAATGCATGTGGATTTATCTGAACAAATTCTTTTTTTGAATCTCCTCCTAGTGATACTTCCCAGTTTTTCTGTATCACTACTTCTTGAGGTATTTCTGATAATTCAGTTGGCGTGCGAGGATCAACTAGAACTTCCTCATCATCACCAAACCATGGAATATAGCTACAAGCCGCAATGAAATTAAGCATTAGAATTAGCAAGCTAAATCGCATTGCTAGTTTTGCGATGTTATTCATGATTGTAGTTATACGTTTGAATTGCTCTCTGAGTCGATGTTATCTCGTTTCATCTGTAGGTATTGAATATTAGCTTCTTCTGCCGAGATGATGGCTGCATCATACGCTTTCAATGCGGCATTATAATCACCTTGACTGGTATATAAATCACCGAGCAATTCCTGCTTAATAGAGTTATAGGCATTTGGATAATCCCTCAACAAAACATCTTCAGCTTCATCAAGTTTGCCTTCAGAAATATAGACACGCGCTAGACGTAGTTGTGCAATGGCTTTGACTGTTTCTTGCTTACTGTTAGAAATGACCCATTGTAAATTTTCAATGGCAAGAGGATAGCTTCCCTCTTCAACATATGATTTAGCAAGAATTAGCGCCCCTAAAGAAGCATAGGGTGTAGCTCCATAACTTTCTTTTAGTTCGGTTGCTTGCAGGGTAAAGGCTTCTAAGTCTTGTGCTAATAAATACTTTTGCATTGTGTTGTAGAGGTCAGATGCTTCAAATGCTTGACGCTCATGATAGGTATTCCAACCTTTCCAGCCGACCAATGCACCTACGCCAATAACAACACCGGCAATCACTGAGCGACCATTTTTTTCCCACCATTCTTTTAATTCTTTTACTTGTTCTTCTTCATTTTCTGCCATGATTTTCTCCGCAATAAAGTGCGTTCTCTTTATTTTATTTTCTTTAAATGGTTGATTATGTCATCTTGCTTGACGGCTTGCTGCGGCGCATCCGTTTGCAAATGTTTAATCGTAATTTCCTGATTAGTGACTTCTTCTTCACCCAATATTAATGCTAAGCGCGCGCCTGATTTATCGGCCCGTTTCATTTGGGACTTGATACTACCACCCCCACAATTCATCTGAATAGTTAATTGCGGAAATTCTGTTCTAATCATGTTTGCTATTTTCAAAGCAATTGGAAATGTCTGCTCGCCTAACGCAAGCATGTAGACGTCGATAGTACGCTTTTGTTCAGTCATTCGTGATTCAACCAGGCTGTAAAGACGTTCCAAGCCAAGCGCAAATCCTGCAGCC
>JBCDBX010000026.1:0-22395 GCA_039182865.1 Pseudomonadota bacterium | reverse complement strand
TTTCGAAACTGACAGTAGATATCGGTTATTTCTGCCGCCATTTTAATTGGTAAAAACCCACCATACGCTAGACGCTCTAGCAAACGTACATTATCTGAGTATTCGCATAATGCATTGTCTTTGCACGCATTTGCGAGAACCGCGTATTGCACCATAAATTCGATGTCGGTGATACCTCCCTGATCATTTTTAAGATGAAATATATCCTTAGATTTACTACGCTTGGTCTCCAGCATCTTAGCTCTCATCTCAGAAACCTCAAGCGCTAGTTCCTTTTCATCGCGTGGCTTGCATATAATTTTCTCTCTCATTTGATTGAACTTGTGTATAACTTCGGACGAGCCAGCAATACAACGAGTGCGCACTAACGCTTGCAATTCCCAAGTCCAACACCTAGTTTCATAGTAGTTTTCAACGAAATTAAAAGGAGGCACTATGGCACCAGACACCCCATCGGGTCGCAGGCGCGTATCAACCTCATAAAGCTGGCCACTGACTGTTTGCAACGTCAGCATTTGTGTAAGTTTTTGTGCAAATTTAGTGATTTTCACCACATAAGGTATCTTGGCATCTTGGGGATAAGAGGTTTCTTTAGGATTTTTAGAAATATAAACCAAGTCTAAATCTGACCCATAACTCAACTCAATCCCGCCTAATTTGCCAAATGCGATAACAGCAAGGTTGCCCGTCATCTCTGGATCAAATCTTTTCTCTAAATACTTTACACAGCCGTCAACAATAACTTCTGCAATCCATGTTAATTGATCGCTGACTTTCATAATAGGTAGTTTATTTTGCACATCTGCACATGCCACATGTAGCTCATATGCATGTTTGAAAAATCGAACACGCTCTAAAATCGCTTCATACTCCAAATCCGAATGCGTCAAGACTTCATTCTCAAACTGCTGCCAGATTTGCTCTTTTGTTAATTCAAATTCTTCTTCTGCTGTAGCAACCAAGTCATCCATAAGCAATGGAGATGAGGTAATATGACTTGCTATCCATGGACTACAAGACGTGACCGTTATAAGTTGCTTTAGCACATCTTGATTCTCATATAATAAAACCAAGTAGGCTGATCGGCGCAGAATGTTTTGTAACAACAAACTCAAACGATCAATGACTAATCCTGGTGAATCACTATGCTCCAAATGTGACAAAAATACTGGCATAAATGATTTTAAACGTTGGCGACTTACTTCATCTTGTGCACGAAAAGCAGGACTATCGACTAACTGCTTAAGCTTTTCGCATATATGCCGCGCATCATTAATTTCACTTATCGAAGAAGAATCAAATTCTTCATCACTGTTTAGGGCAATTAATTTCTTCCAGCACTCATCATAAATACTTTGCTTAGAGACTTCTTTTTTGTGATCACTACGAATTTGTGAAAAAAGTTGTTCGACATTATTTAAATGTGACTGCAGTTTTTCTTTAAATTCTGTGGCGTCCATAAATCCCATTGAGACTGCCAATAACTTCAAACCACCTTTTTCATCTGGAATAGTATGAGTTTGCTCGTCATTACGCATTTGTATACGATTTTCAACACGTCGATGAAATTCATAAGCATTTAGCAACTTCTTGACTTCTTGCGGACTCAGACAACCAGACAAAGCTGCTTCTTTATATGCATCAACCAAGCTATGAGTTTGCAGACTTGAATAAATGCCTCCATGGACTAATTGAAAAAATTGAATGATAAATTCAATTTCCCGTATACCTCCCAAACCTAATTTGATGTTATCTGTATTGCCTTTAACTAATTCTTGTTGTGCAATCAAATCTTTCATTTCGCGCAAAGTATGAATCACACCAAAATCGACATATCGTCTATAGACAAAGCTAGAAACAATTTTACTGAAACTCTTATGGTCGTCCTGTGTGCCTACTATCACTCGAGCTTTTATATAGGCATAACGCTCCCATTCGCGTCCATGTAAATGAAGATAGTCTTCAAGGTGGTTAAAATTAACTACTAAAGGCCCAGACTCACCAAATGGGCGCAAACGACAATCCACCCTATAAACAAATCCATATGCTGTAATTTCTGATAAAGATTTGATTATTCGTTGGGCTAATTGCAAGAAAAATTCTTGGTTTGATATAGCTCGATCACCAGTCGTATTTCCAGATCCAGAAAAACAAAACATGATGTCGATATCGGACGAAAAATTTAGTTCGTTTCCGCCTAACTTTCCCAAGGCAACAACAACTAAATGTGCAACCTCACCACTAGCTGTGATAGGTTCACCATATCTTTCTATTAATATGTCTCGATACCAAGTTTCAGCTGTTATCAAGCATGCATCTGCCACCGCACTAAGCTCTTTTAATACCTGATAAACATCAGCCTGAAGTATTAGGTCCTTCCAGCAAATAAATAATAAGTGCTTATTACGAAATGCTCTAAGTTGTTGCTTGAATTCATCCTCATGCTTGGCCTTAAGTGCTACTGTTTCCAGCTCACTTTGAAGATCAAATTTTGACTCTGCTGATATAGAAACTAGCTCATTGACCAAGTTGGGATAGAGGTGACAGACACGCTCGGCAAAATAACTCTGCTCCCATAACGCAATAATAAGATCTTGGTGACCAAGAACCTCCTCGGGCAAGTTGTTAGCTAGCTCAAAAGTTTTCCATCGTCTTTGCGTCGCAGACGAGATAGGAATTTGTTCTATAGCGAATGACATGATGAATACAATTTCTCTTAAAGCAAATGAGAATGGGTCTCATTTTTGTTATTATTTTGTAACATTCATCTCATAGAATATATGAAAAAAGGACTATAAAAGATGAAATTTGCTTCAAATTCAATACTTTACACAATTATTTTCGCACTATTCGCACAACCTCTATTAGCTCAGGATGAATTAAATGTATATTCAGCGCGAAAAGAAGCACTTATCAAACCGCTACTTGATCAGTTTGCTGAACAAAACAATGTTACGGTTAATCTGGTCACAAGCAAAGCAGATGCACTCATCCAACGTCTCCTTAGTGAAGGCAAAAACTCCCCCGCAGATGTTTTAATTACAGTCGATGCGGGTCGTTTATATCGGGCAAAAAAAGCAGGGTTATTTCAAGCATTAGACCCCAAGATATTTTCAGAATATGCGCCTCCACAGTATCAGGATCCAGAAGGTTATTGGTTTGGCCTCTCTATGCGTGTACGCATGTTTGTTTATGATCCCAACAAAGTAGACCCATCAAAGCTAAGCAGCTATGAATCACTTGCATCTCCCGAATGGGAAAACAAAATTTGTATCCGTTCTTCAAACAATATTTATAACCAATCACTGGTGGCATCACTCATTGCACATCATGGAATAGACAATACTCAAGTATGGGCTAATGAATTTATCAAAACTTTTGCGCGCAAACCTCAAGGTGGAGATCGCGACCAAATTAAAGCAGTCGCTGCAGGTCAATGCGAACTTGGAATAGTGAACACTTACTACTTGGGACAAATGCTGACAGGAACAAAAGAAGAACAAACTGCTGCGAGTAAAGTTAAAGTTTTTTGGCCAAATCAAAAACCACCTCATGCTGATGGAGCGCATGTTAATGTCAGCGGCATTGGTGTCACCAAACATGCTAAAAATCCTGGCTTGGCTATCAAGCTAATTGAATATCTATACTCAGATGAATCGCAGGCTTGGTATGCTAATGTTAATTTCGAATATCCCGTGCGATCTAATATACCTATCAATGATATTTTAACATCGTGGGGAGAATTCACAGCGGACACAATCAATTTGGACCAACTGGGAATTTTGAATGGCGAAGCGGTGCAAGTGATGGATCGTGCTGGATGGCGATAATGATCTTGAGATAAACTTTGGCTTGTATGCCTTCGAATTCGATCACATCAAAAACAATACCTCAATTTAACGGCCAACCGATATTAGGTTGGCCGTTAGCTATTTTTGGGATTGCTTTATTATTCGTATCCCCTTTGTTGATTGTTTTACAGTTTAATCTGCATCCTCAGACTGAGACCTGGCAACATTTAGTTGACTATGTTTTGTGGGGATACATTAAAAATTCATTTCTATTAGCTCTAGGCGTTGCGATTGGAACCTTCATCATTGGTGTTCCGACAGCCTGGCTATGCGCACTGTATTCTTTTCCAGGCAAACGATTACTAGAGTTTTTACTGCTGCTTCCACTAGCAATGCCCGCTTATATCATTGCTTATACTTATACAGGCTTGCTTGATTTTGCCGGTCCAATTCAAACTTATCTACGTGAGTCATTTGGCTGGGAGCATGGAGATTATTGGTTTCCTGAAATTCGTTCGCTTGGTGGCGCTATTGCGATGCTATCTTTTGTGCTTTATCCCTATGTGTTTTTGCTGACACGCTCAACCCTAATCGTCCAATCATCTTCAATTATTGATGCTGCACGTTTGTTAGGCGCAAATAGTTTTGAAAGATTTGTTACTGTCATAATTCCATTGGCGCGCCCAGCAATTGTCGCCGGCGTTATGCTTGCTCTGATGGAGACACTTGCTGACTACGGAACAGTTCAATACTTTGGTGTGGACACCTTTACAATAGGCATAATTCGTACTTGGTTTGGTTTTGGCGAGCCACAAACCGCGGCACAATTATCGAGCATTTTAATGCTGACTGTTTTTGCCCTGTTTATTTTTGAACAGTATTCCCGCAGACGCATGCGCTATCATAATCCTGCAATCTCAAATCTCAAAAACCATACTATTACCTTAACAGGCAAGAAAACTATCTTAGCCATCATTGCTTGTTCAATCCCTCCTTTGCTTGGTTTTGTTTTGCCTGTGGTTCAGTTATCAGAATGGGCATTTCTTACAGCGAGCAAAATGATTGATCAGGACTTTTGGAAACTTGCATTCAATAGTTTTTACTTGGCGGCTTGCACAGCATTAGTTGTGATAACAATCGCAACCATCTTAGCCTATGGAAAACGCGCATCTCAAAATAAAGCTCTAAAGAATTTAGTCGATTTTTGTGCAATAGGTTATGCAGTGCCTGGAATAGTGATTGCCGTTGGCACATTAATCATTTTTGCAAACGTCGATAATTGGATAATTGACCTTTTCGGTATTAACTTTGGAATAGATTTAGGTTTGATATTTACCGGTACGATACTCGCACTGGTTTTTGCTCATACTGTGCGTTTTCTTTCTTTGGGTCTACAAACAATTGGCGCAAGTTTAACAACCATAAATCACTCAGTAGATGATGCCTCACGTATGTTAGGTAGCAGTGTGTTCACTACACTGAGAAGCATACATCTGCCACTTATTCGCAGTGGTTTATATACCGCGGCCTTGCTTGTCTTCGTAGAGGTTATGAAAGAACTTCCAGCTACTTTCATTATGCGTCCATTTAATTTTAATACCTTGGCGGTGCGTGCATATGAACTTGCATCTGACGAGCGATTAGCAGATGCTTCCACAGCCGCTCTTGCAATTGTGCTAACAGGATTAATTCCAGTTATCTTACTCAACATATCTGCAAAGTCTAATGCCCAGCAATAAACCCTTAGTCATCATTGACGATGTATCCGCCTCCCATCAGGGCATATCCATCCTTGAAAATATACATCTGAATGTAAATGCACGCGATATTGTCTGCTTACTTGGTCCAAGTGGCTGTGGTAAAACAACTTTGCTACGTTCGATTGCTGGACTGCACTCTATTGATCACGGCAGCATTGAAGTCAATGACAAGATTATTAGCACCGCGCAGAATACTGTTCCTCCAGAACATCGACAAATTGGAATGATGTTTCAAGACTTAGCTTTATTCCCACATTTATGTGTGTTCGAGAACGTTGCCTACGGCATTCGTAAACAAGCAAAGCAACCAATTCAAGAACGTGTTAATTATGTACTAAATTTAGTCGAAATTACTTCTGAACAATTTTCAAAATACCCGCATGAACTATCTGGAGGACAACAACAACGTGTTGCCTTAGCGCGCGCACTAGCACCGAAACCTGCAATATTATTACTTGATGAACCGTTTTCCAGTTTAGATCCGGATTTACGTGAGCAACTCTCAACCCAGGTACGCGATATCTTAAAACACGAAATGATGACGGCTGTGATGGTCACACATGACCAGCAAGAAGCATTTGCTGTTGCAGATTGGATCGGGGTAATGCACGAAGGAATTATTTTACAGTTCGACACACCTTACAATATATACCATCAACCTATTTCAAGATTTGTCGCAGACTTTGTCGGGCTTGGGAATTTTATTCCTGCAAAAGTAACCAGTAGCAGCTCAATTGAAACTGTATTCGGGGAAATGAAAGGAGATATTGATCCAAATTTTGAAACAGGTGAGGAAGTGGATTTGCTCGTGCGCCCAGATGATATTCTTCCTGACGATACCAGTTCAGTGAACGCAATCGTCGAAACTAAAAGATTCATGGGAGCAGAATACTTATATACCTTGCTCCTACCTAATCAACATAAAGTCTTATGTTTTGCCCCGAGCCACCATGACCATGAGGTAGGTCAACCGCTTAGGATTAGCCTAAACTTAGAACATTTAGTTTTATTTAGGCACTAATTCGAAGAAATTTAATAAAATACTTGACGTAAGTATCTAAAAGAACAAGAATTATCGAGTTTTCATTTCTCGAGGGTTCGATGAGATTTCATTTCACACATGCAGCGCTAGGAGCCATTGTTGCTTTATTTCTGGCATCAACTGCAGCAAGCGACATGATTCCCACAGAACAAATCATCTCTCCCGAACAAAATATCAAATATAAACAAGTGGTTACGACGGCACTTCAACGGGAAGAAGTTAAAAAATTATTACTTGAAAACGGCGCAGATCCCAAGCTCATTGAACAACGCCTAGATCAACTCACAGATCATGAATTGCAACTGTTGGCGAATCAATTCGAACAACTACCCGCGGCAGGGGGTGGCGATCTTAGTCTAATCCTAATTGGTTCAGGAGTTGTCATTTTAATACTTGAACTCACTGGCGTTATTGATATGACGACTGCTTTCTAAAAAAGATTAATAATGAAGTTGATCAGAATCATCGCGGTACTTAGTTTTATTATCTTATTATTACCAGGATGTACCGCTATATTTATTGCCAATCATGTCGTTCCTAAAAAACCTGAAATCAAGCCAGGCGATGTTGTTATTGATGTTCCATTTATAAAACAGGATAAGTTTTATTGTGGCCCTGCATCTTTAACCATGGTGGCTGATTATTACGGTCGCGACTTGACACTTAAACAAGTTGAACAACTGATGTATCTACCCGTAGTAAATGGTAGTTTGCAAACCGAATTACAAGCGACAGCACGAAGTATGAAATTTGCCGCATTCCCTATGAACCTTAACCGTGAAACTCTAAGTGCGGAAATAGATCAAGAGAGACCAATCATTGTCTTACAAAATTTATCACTAGAAGTATATCCAGTCTGGCACTATTCTGTGGTTGTAGGACGCAGCCCTAATATAGATCATTTGCTATTACATAGTGGACAGCACCAATACTATCGCATCCCTTGGCACACATTTGAAAACACTTGGAAACGTAGCAAGCAATGGGCGTTAGTACTTCTTCCTCCTGGTGAATTACCTGAAAGCATCAGCGAACCACAGGCATTGCAAGCGGCACTAGACCTTGAGACAACAGGCAACTATCGTTCTGCACAGCTTACCTATAAAGCCATTACAAAACGCTGGCCAAATAGTTTCAAAGCTTATGTGGGGCTTGCCAATACGCATATGCAACTTAAAGAACCTTTAGCTGCAAGCAATTCCTATCAAAAGGCCCTAAAACTAAACAAGCAATCAACCAAAACATTGAATAATTTTGCTTATAGCGCCTATCAACTCGGTTGTGAGATCACCGCTATCGCTGCAGCAAAATGTGCATATAAAATGTCAGGTTCAAACCAAAAAATTCTAACAACCCTTAATGAGCTAAAAGCGAAATCTAAAACACCCCGAAATCATAATTACTGTCCACGCATCTTGTGTAATAGTCAAAGCCTTGCTGCCAATTCTCTAAATAGCAGGATCTAATTTAGTAAATTGTTTGAATTTTTGTAATTAAAATTATAATAAGCCCTGAATTGATAGATTGTATAGACAAAAACTTTAATTGATTAAAAAATTTTATGTCCTCTTCTTATAATCGTTGGCGCCCTCATCCATGGCATGGTATCAATGTTGGCCCTGCACCACCCAAAGTAGTCCATGCATATATTGAGAGCACACCTTTTAATCACATCAAATACGAAGTTGATAAATTAACAGGTTACTTGCGTGTAGATCGCCCACATAGAACATCTTCACTGCCACCCACTCTTTACGGATTTATACCTCAAACATATTGTGGCTCTCGTGTAGGCGCCCTTATGCCGAATGCATTAAATGGTGACGATGACCCTCTAGATATCTGTGTCGTCAGTGACCGCCCGATAGATCGAGCTGAATTAATTTTGAACGCACGCGTTGTAGGTGGATTACCTATGCTTGATAGCGAAGAAGCAGACGATAAAATCATTGCTGTATTAGAACGTGACCACGTATGGGCAAATGTACAAGATCTCTCTGAATTACCGGTATCTATAATAGAAAGACTGTTACACTACTTCAGCACTTATAAGGTTTTACCAGGCGAGGAATCTAAAGTACATGTCGGAGAACCGTATGGAAGGGATCATGCAGAAAAAGTAATTGAGCTAGCTATCAAGGACTATCAAGATAAATTTGCACAGCTCGTGGCAGGCTAATATTTTGTCTGTCTTAATCCAAATCATCCGCTAAAGAGTTTCGCATGCTCACTGGTAAGGCATTAACAGTCACGGAATATCTTTCATGATCAATACCTGCACTAATATTCGCACCACTCTTTAATCCGGCTATCATATCCGAAGACAATTCAAAGCGCATGAAATGTACTGACGATGTTTTGTCATCAGTTTCACGTTCTAGATCTTCATTACAAATTGGAAACACTTTGCCAAAGCCTTCAATAGCAACCCAGACTTTTTTTTCGACGCCAATAAGCTCGCTCAGTCTTTGACGACGAATTATTTCATCGTCATACTGCAGCATGAAGGTTGCTTTCCAGTTTGCACCATCAGGAATCAATGGATTGTAAGCATCAATTTCTTCCTGAATACCTTCAGCATCAAAGATCTTTTCCGCACGCAGCATTTCTTGAATTTGATATTGCATCAAAGTGCGATCTTCAAAATGAAGTGTTGCATGTTCACCCAATCTAAGAACACGACTTTTTTTGTGCTCCATCATTTTGACTCGGTACTCTTTGCGCATAGAAGAATACTCTTCTAGCGAATAAAGATCTTCTTTTGTAATCTTCTGCATAGATCTATTCCTTATAATCCATATGCGATACGTAATAAACTCATTGGGTGCTTGGGCTCAGACTCATCATCGAGTCCATTAGCAATCTGGTGTCCCGCCATTGGACAGTCACTACTATAATAATTAGCTTCAGACTTTTTTACTTTATTGACAACTGGCCGACAAATTTTCATTGAGATGTCATGATATTCCTGTTTGACTGCATAAGTACCATCATGACCAGAACATCTCTCCAGCACCTCTAACTCAGTATTGGGAATAAGCGACAGAACATCCCGCGTCTTTAAACCTATTTTTTGTACACGCAAATGGCAAGAAGCGTGATAGAAAATTTTACCTAGCTCTTCATTAAAATCAGTTTTCAATTCACCATCTTTGTATTTGATAAATAAATACTCAAAAGGATCAAAAATATGCTCTTTTACTAATTGAACTCTCTCATCATCAGGAAACATTAATGGGAGTTCTTGCTTGAACATCAAAACACAAGAAGGTACAGGGGCGACTATATTCCAACCTTCTTCAATCCACTTGACCATGATTGGTATATTTTTATCTTTGAGTTTTTCAACTGCCTCAAGATCGCCTAACTCTAATTTTGGCATGCCGCAACAGCTTTCCTTTTCCATAATGGTAATTGCTATGTCGTTATGCATGAAGACCTTAACGAGATCCTCTGCAATTCCTGGCTCGTTATAGTTGTTATAACAAGTTACAAACAATGCAACTTTGTCTTTCGCTTGTATGTCTGCAGTCAGTGCCTGTTTATTTAATGTTTTGCGTGCAGTAGTGGAATGGTAAGTTGGTACTTTAGCATCAGGATGTACGCCAAGTACTTTTGATAAGATTTTTCTTCCTGACGTAGAAGAATTCACAGCATTGGTGATCTGCGTGATAACAGGTATTCCAGCTAGTTTTCCAACTGCATCAGTACTAGACAATATTTTATCGCGCTTTTTAGTATCACCATTTTTGTACTTAACTGCTTTAGCTCTCAGCATCAAATGCGGGAAGTCTACATTCCACTCATGAGGTGGTACGTAGGGACATTTAGTTAAGTAACATAAATCACAGAGATAGCATTGATCAACAACTTTGATGTAATCATCCTTATCAACTCCGTCAACTTCCATGGTATCGGATTCATCCACCAAATCGAATAAAGTGGGAAACGAGTTGCATAAACTCACACAGCGGCGACATCCATGACAGATATCAAAAACACGCTCCAGTTCAGCATTTAAAAATTCTTCATTATAAAAGTCGGCACTTTTCCAATCTAGAGAGTGTCTAGTTGGCGCCTCTAAACTTCCTTCACGTGCACCCTCTGCGGCCACATTAATTCCTTGGTTGAATATGTAAAAGACAGTTGCACATCGAGCGTTATCGCTCAATGTGCAATGAGAACAGATTAGCTATCGAGAGTATCTAAAGCTTTTTGGAAACGATTTGCATGTGAACGCTCAGCTTTAGCGAGTGTTTCAAACCAGTCAGCAATCTCGTCAAAATCTTCATCACGGGCTGCTTTAGCCATACCCGGATACATATCCGTGTACTCGTGGGTCTCACCCGCAACTGCTGTTTTCAAGTTGTCAGATGTTCCTCCAAAAGGAAGGCCTGTAGCAGGGTCACCGCACTCTTCTAAGTATTCTAGGTGTCCATGTGCATGGCCCGTTTCACCTTCTGCAGTAGAACGGAAAACAGCCGCAACATCGTTGTAGCCTTCCACATCAGCTTTTGCTGCAAAGTATAAGTAACGGCGATTTGCTTGTGACTCACCTGCAAATGCGGCTTTTAGATTTTCTTCAGTCTTGGTGCCTTTAAGAGACATTGTTGGGGACCTCCGGTTACAATTGGGTAATTCAAATGAGAAACGTTCTGATTTAGAATCATTCTAAATCTCTGTAAAGATTAGAATAAGTCTAAATAGATGTCAACAAATCCAAACATTCTTATTACAATCTTAAATTAATTTAATATTACTCAGGAGAGTCTCAGTGCCCGGTAAAAAAGTGGCCCCAAAAGTCGATTTTGAAAAATCGTTAAACAAGCTTGAAACGATTGTTGAAAAGTTAGAATCAGGCGACCAAACATTGGAGAACTCTCTGAAACTGTTTGAAGAAGGCATTCAACTAACACGCGGATGCCAGCAAGCCTTGCAACAAGCAGAAGAAAAAATCACGCTTTTAACTCAGCAAAATCAAAACTGGCTAACTGAGTCGGAAGAGTCTGTGGGAGATTTTCTTGACGAGCCTGAATGATTTTTTAAATTACAGCAGCCAACGTGTAGAAAATTTTTTTGATCATCATCTTCCATCAGGGAAGCTAGCACCCGAACGATTACACCAGGCAATACATTATTCAGCCATGAATGGCGGCAAACGTATCCGTCCTGCACTAGTTTATGCAACCGGTAAAGCACTACGCTTCGACCTAGATCATTTAGACTGCATTGCAGCTGCTATCGAATTAATGCATAGCTATTCATTAATCCATGATGACTTACCTGCCATGGATGATGATGACTTACGCCGTGGCAAACCTACATGCCATAAAGCTTTTGATGAAGCCACTGCAATTCTTGCAGGTGATGCCATGCAAGCACTAGCATTTGAAATATTAACTAATATGTCTATCCCTGGACCTAATGCAGATGTAAGAATGCAGCTAACCCACCAACTCGCGGTCGCCGTTGGCTCATCAGGTATGGCCGGTGGCCAAGCAATGGACTTGGAGGCTGCAAGTAAAACCTTAACAATCGAATCGCTTGAAGAAATTCATCGCAAAAAAACAGGTTGTTTAATACAAGCATGTATAGACATGAGTCAGTGTTGCTGTACATATCTGACTGAACAACAACGCTCAAACCTGCTAGAGTTTGCTCAGCATGTGGGAATAGCCTTTCAAATTCGAGATGACATACTAGATGAAATTAGTGACACCGAAACTTTAGGAAAACCACAAGGTTCTGACAAGGAGCTCAATAAACCCACATATATAAGCCTATTAGGCATAAAAAAATCAGAAGCTCTGTGCATAGATTTTTTTAATCGAGCACAAAAATCGCTAAGAGATTTTGATAAAAGTGCAGATTTGTTGCGTTTACTAGCTGAATATATAGTCTGTAGAAAGCATTAAAAGATAATGACAGAAACTCATAACAATCATTATTCATATCTTAACGATATTGAATATCCAAGAGACCTACGCGGTGTTTCAATAGAACATATTCCGCAAGTATGTTCTGAATTGCGTAATTTCTTGCTCAACTCGGTTGCAAAAAGTGGCGGGCATTTTGCAGCTGGATTAGGTGTTATTGAATTAACTGTCGCATTACATTACGTTTTCAATACACCTAATGACAAACTAGTTTGGGATGTTGGCCATCAAAGCTATCCACATAAAATACTCAGTGGTCGCAAACATGAAATTGAAACAATTCGTCAACGCGGCGGACTAGGACCTTTCCCTTGCCCAAATGAAAGTGAATACGATTCTTTTAGCGTAGGTCATTCAAGCACTTCCATTAGTGCCGCATTAGGAATGAATATTGCTTTTCAACAAAACAACTCACTACACCAAGCAATCCCTATCATTGGCGATGGTGGACTCTCCGCAGGAATGGCTTATGAAGCACTCAATCACCTAGGTGCCTTGCGAACAAATATGTTGATCATTCTTAATGATAATGAAATGTCTATTTCACCTAATGTGGGTGCTATGAGTAATTATTTAACACGTATGCTTTCTGGACGTGTGTTTTCAACGATGCGAGAGAGTAGCAAACGTATTCTAAAACCTATGCCCCCTATGTGGGAGTTTGCCAAGCGTACCGAAGAACATGTTAAAGGCATGTTTGCTCCTGGCACTCTATTTGAAGAAATGGGCGTTAGATACTTCGGCCCAATAGATGGTCATGACTCAATTTCATTGATCAAAACTTTACGCAACATTAATAAGCTTGAGGGTCCTAAGCTTCTACATATTATTACTAAAAAAGGTAAGGGTTATAATCACGCCGAGGAAGATCCTGTCGGCTATCATGCTGTCGGCAAGTTTGATCCAGTTGCAGGCGTGCAAAAAAACAAGTCTGCTGATACACAAAAAACTTATACCCAAGTATTTAGTGATTGGATTTGTGATGCTGCAAAAAAAGACTGTCGTGTTATGGCGATCACTCCTGCCATGCGTGAAGGTTCGGGCCTAGTAGAATTTGAACAAGAATTTCCTGACCGCTATTTTGATGTTGCCATAGCTGAGCAACATGCGGTTACGATTGCTGCTGGAATGGCAATAGCGGGACTAAAGCCTGTTGTCGCAATTTATTCAACATTCTTACAACGTGCATATGATCAGCTAATTCATGATGTCGCCATTCAAAACTTACCTGTTCTGTTTGCTATTGATCGAGCAGGCGTCGTTGGACCAGATGGTAAAACTCACGCAGGTGCTTATGATATGAGTTACTTGCGCTGTATTCCTAACATGGTGGTCATGGCCCCTGCTGATGAAAATGAAACTCGCCAAATGTTGAATACCGCATTACAAATTAAGGGCCCTAGCGCGGTACGCTACCCACGTGGCACAGGCCCAGGTGTTAGCGTTAAGGAGGATTCTAAAGTACTAGAAATCGGTCGAGCCAGTAAAATTTTAGAAGGCAAACACATCGCTATTCTTGCATTTGGAAGTATTTTAAGCGCTGCTCAGCAAGCTGCAGAAAGCCTAAATGCTACTGTTGTAAATATGCGTTTTATCAAACCTATTGATGAAGAGATGATTATGTTGATAGCGGAATCACATTCACTGATTGTCACTATTGAAGATAATGTTGTAATGGGAGGTGCGGGTAGCGCGGTCAATGAAGTATTAGTTGAGCATCAAACTTCAATAAAAATTTTAAATTTAGGGCTGCCAGATAATTTTCAAGAACATGGTTCGCGAGAAGAGTTACTGTTGGAGGCAGGCCTGGACTGTACATCTATTGTCTCAAGAATTCGCCAGATATATCCGCTTAGGGATTGCGAAGCCTCGGGCCCTCACGTAGTATCAGGCTAAGATTTCTGCATATTATATAAACAATTAATTCAATATATTCAAAGGGTTATGAAAGATGAGCGCAACCGCAAGTGAAGCGATTCAGTCTATTCCAGACACTCAAAACAAGGAAGACACGCGCCAAATTCCTATTGATAAAGTAGGTATTAAAGGCATTAAACATCCAGTGCGTGTGCTTGATCGCTCTGGTGGAGAGCAGCATACGATTGCAGATTTTAATATGTATGTGAATCTACCTCATAATTTCAAAGGCACGCATATGTCTCGTTTTGTCGAAATCCTTAACGAGTATGAGCGTGAAATTTCAGTGAAGTCTTTTAAAGATATGCTAGAGAAAATGGCGGCTAGGTTAGAGTCTGAATCTGGCCATATTGAAATGACTTTTCCCTACTTTGTCAAAAAAGCAGCACCAGTAACCGGTGTAGAAAGTTTGCTAGATTATGAAGTCAGTTTTCTTGGGGAAATCACCAGCGATGTTGCAAAAACTGATGTGCGTGTATTAGTGCCTGTTACTAGTTTATGTCCTTGCTCTAAGAGTATCTCTGAGTATGGTGCACACAATCAACGTTCACATATTACATTATCAGTATGCATCAAAGATTTCGTCTGGGTTGAAGAGTTAATTGAAATGATTGAAAAACAAGCGTCTTGCCAACTCTATGGTTTACTAAAACGCCCTGATGAAAAATTTGTTACAGAAGAAGCTTATGACAATCCTAAATTTGTCGAAGATCTGGTTCGTGATATCGCAACTCAATTAAATAATGATGACCGCATTGAGTCATATACTATTGAGTCAGAGAACTTTGAATCTATCCATAATCACTCTGCATATGCTTATATAGAGAAAGATAAATCAAAGTAAAATCTCAAACAGACAATAAAAAAACGGCGCTTTTATAGCGCTGTTTTTTTAGTTCATCTAATTTTGATTTAATTCGTAGTACGAAATACTTGATAAGCACTTAGAATTTGATTTAGCACTATTCTTGCATCTTGTTCTGATATAACACCTTCTTGATTATTAGCGAAATGTGCTGTTATTAATGTCTGTGTTTTTTGAGGTAATAAATGCACCTCATATTGGCTCTGTTGTAAATCTATTTCATCCGGCATTTCTAAATCATTTGTACTGAATACATAAATACCCTCATTCCTATTTTGATCAAGGATTTCTAACCCAGCACGATCAAGTGCTACACCCGTTCTTCGCCAGACACGACTGTACTGATCACCAACAAATAAAACAGGTATGTCATCGATATCTCTAATTTCGATATAAAGTCTTGGGCCTTGAGTATTTGCGACTTCAAATAAAGCATCTTCACGTGTACGTCCAAGATGTTCAAGCAGATTCACAATCATCTCGGCTTCTTCCTCAGGGTCACTATCAATATTTACCCATACACCGCCTTGATCAGTGATAGACTGAAGTTCTGTGCGTCGCTGAGTTAAGAAAATATTAGAAACAGCATTTGGTTCGCGTTCAACTCTAAGCCGATATTTAGTTCGTAATGCAGAAACTTCACGACCTTCTGTTGCATCACTATCTTCAGATTCAATTTCTTCAATCCAATCTGTTTCCATAAGGCCAGTGGACGGAAGATCTTCATCGATTATAATTCCTTGATCTGACCAAAATGAACGTAAAAGCGGCCAAAGAGCAACAGGATCCACTTCGGCTTCTAACCAACGCAAATCTCCTTCACGTCGTACCGTGACATCAATAAAATCAGGCGCCACACTTGCATCAATGGCTTTACCCAATGTTTGCACTGCACTAACACGATCACTTTCAGTTTGAGGTATTTGTAAACTTTCGTCCCACTCGGGTGTAACCAGTTCTGGAGGTGCTTCTAGATTACCTATGCTGCCAGCTTCACCATAATCAGTTCCACCAAACTTTTGCACGAATGCACAGGAAGTGATTATAAATATTAAAGCCACTGACAAGAATAACTTCAAAAATCTATTCATAAAATTTATTTTAGCTTTTATAAACAGCCAGCTTTTTTAAGAGCTTTTCGTAATGTTTCATGATACTGCCCATCCAAGGGAGTTAAGGGCAATCTAATTCCCGCAGGAATTAATCCCATTTCATGTAATGACCACTTGGTTGGGATGGGATTTGATTCAATAAATAACTCACGGTGTAAGTCTTCAATTTTTGCATTAAGTTCCTCAGCTTTTGATCGATCGCCAGCTAATGCAGCTTGACACATATCATGCATTAATTTTGGCGCCACATTTGCCGTGACAGAAATCACCCCTTGGCCACCTGCTAGAATTGACTCCATCGCCTGACAATCTTCACCACTGACAACCATAAAATCTGGACCACATAATTCTTTTATTTTGATCCCTCGGGAAAGATCGCCAGAAGCTTCTTTTACTCCCACAATATTCTTAATTTCAGCGAGTCGAGCAATAGTCTCTGGCAACATATCACAAGCGGTCCTGCCAGGAACATTATATAAAATTTGTGGAATCTCGACTTCATCAGCCACTTTTTTATAGTGTTGGTAAAGGCCTTCTTGGGTTGGCTTATTATAATATGGTGTCACTAATAAGCATGCATCAACTCCTGCTTCGGCAGCGCACCGAGTAAGTGATATTGCTTCCCATGTGGAATTAGCACCAGTGCCACCAATTACAGGCACTCTTCCCTTAACTCTTTGAACGACTCGCTTGATAACTTCACAGTGCTCATCATGATCCAATGTGGCAGATTCACCTGTGGTACCTGCAGGAATTATGACGTCAGTTTTATTTTCTAAATGAAAATCAACCAGGGCATCTAATGCATCGAAATCTACTATTCCATCTTCCTGCATGGGGGTTGCGATTGCGACCATACTGCCTGTAAACATTAAATACTCCAGATGTTTAAAAATAGCCGGGAATAGTAATCAAGCAGATTAGAGTTTACAAGTTTACCTGCGATACTAATTGCGATGTGACTAGGTTTGTTTATGCGCCGCTTCCCAACGAGGCCAAGCATTGATTACTGCATTTATCAAAGTTGCAAGCGGGATGGCAAAGAATACGCCCCAAATTCCCCATAACCCCCCGAAGAATAATACCGCTGCGATAATGGCAACTGGATGAAGATTCACAACTTCTGAGAACAACAGAGGTACTAAGATATTGCCGTCTAGAAACTGAATGATGGCATAAGCGAGCAAGACATAAGCAAAATCAGTGGAAATACCCCATTGCGCATAAGCGACAAACATCACAGGAATGGTAACAACGGCAGCACCTACATATGGAATGATGACAGAAACACCGACTAGTACTGCCAGCAACATAGCATAGTTTAAACCTAGAAATTTAAACGTCACAAATGTTACGGAAAGCACAATCAAGATTTCCACAAATTTACCCCTGACATAACTTGCAATTTTTTGGTTTACTTCAAACCAAACTTCATTTGTCAGATCACGCTGTACAGGCAAATATCTTTCCAGCCACTTCAAGATTATGTTTTTATCTTTCAACAAAAAGAATACTAATAGCGGCACCAATATTAGGTATATAAGAATCGTGATGAGCCCAACAACCGAGGTTAGTGGTTTAGTAATTAACACTTGTCCAAATGTGATTAATTCACCTCGCAAATATGTCGTTATTTCTTCAACCTGAGATTCATTAACCAAACTTGGAAATTTTTCGGGTAGTTGCATTAATAGCTTCTGACCCTGGCCAATCATATTTGGCAATTCTTTAAAGAACTGAGTGAACTGCTCTGACAAGACAGGTATAAACACGAATAGCAATATAACCGCTAGTGCCATAAAGCTTATGAAGGTTAACAATAAAGCTATAATGCGTGGTAACTTATTTCTTTCAAGATAGGAAACTGCACCTTCCAATAAATAAGCAATTACAATACTTGCAAGTAAGGGTGCAAGTATTTTGCCCGCGAAGATGACAATCGCAAAACCGACAATCAAAAATAACGTGAGCGTTATTACTTGTGGGTCAGAGAAATGGCGTTCATACCAGTCGCGAAAATATTTAATCATGCTATATCGATTTGGCCTAAGAGACTAGGCCGTAAAACTAGTCTGTATTTAATTATCAATGTGATTGGTTTGTGCACTGCAATAACTGCGTGCATAGTCCAATAACTTCTCCATTGCTTGCAAACGAAACTTTTGTCGCTGTCTGACAAAAGAAAATGATCTTTCCATAGGCGGATCCAACTTAATTGCAGTTAGGGTTCCAAGTTGCAACTCTTTTTCGAGTGTTGCAATCGAAACAATTGATATACCCATGCCTGCTTCAACCGCACCTTTAATTGATTCAGGACTTCCAAGCTCTAGTGATACATTGAGATTATTTCGATCTAGACCGAGTTTGACCATATGATCCATGATCACTTCTCTGGTTCCAGACCCTTCTTCACGACAGATAAATGGATGTTCCATAACTTCTTCCATCGAAATGGATTCACGCGCTGATAATTCATTATCGGGAGGAACCACGACAACAAGCTGATCTACGCGACACACTTCGACCAATAAATTCTTATTTGCCACGGGGCCTTCCACCACACCCAAATCTATCATGCTATTTTCAATCATGGACACAATGCCTTCAGTATTGGAAACATTTAGCTTGAGATTGATATCAGGAAACTCCATAGTGAAACCACGCAATAGCGCAGGCAACATATATTCTGCAATCGTGGTGCTCGCACCCATAGTAAGCGCACCGCTAACATCTCCTGTTAGCTCTTTTACCGTATTTTCCATTTCGGCATACAACGAGAATATTTCCTCAGCATATTCATAAGCTTTACGACCTGCTTCGGTCAGAGCGACACGATTATGAGTACGATCAAATAAACGGGTATCAAAATGATCCTCTAGCTGACGCACCTGAAATGTCACTGCAGGTTGAGTCATATGCAAAGTTTCAGCAGCTTTCGTGAAACTTAATAGTCTTGCGACAGTGTAAAAAACTTGCAGTCGGCGATCGGCCATATAATTTGAGCCCTTTTGTTTTTTATTATGTTCTAGAACGAATGAGTATATCACTCTCACTGCTACTCATATGCGAGAATTTTAAATCTAACCAACCAAACTCTCTCATAGACAAATAGGACTTTTATCACTGATATCGCAAAGCCCGTCGACTGTGCGCCTTTTTTGCGCCCAAATACCATTCGAAAGTCAATATCTTCTGTTAGACTGAAGATATATTCGTTACACCAAGGAGATTTATAATGCTCAAGCAAGCACCAATTATCGGATGTTTGATAAGCCTAATGCTTATCAGTGCTAGTGCATTTGGCGGCATCTACAAATGGACAGCTGCGGATGGCGAAATCATTTATAGTCAAACACCTCCTCCATCAGGTATTGATTTTGAGTATGTTGAAGACCCTAGTACCGCATCAACAGGAAACTCATCATCTCAAGGACTGAAAAATGTTCAAAACCAGTCAGGCCAAGCTCAGCCAAATAGAGATCAACAGCTTCAAGACCAGCAACGTCTAGCAGAAAGTAATCAGATCAAAGCTGATAATTGCAAAAAAGCAAAACAGAATTTAACTAACCTCACAAGTCGTGGGCAAGTCACCATAAAAGAAGGCGATTTATATCGCAAACTTAATGAAGATGAACGCCAAGCAAAAATCCAAGAAAGTGAAGCGCTAATTCAAGAATTCTGTAATTAAAGTTAATAATATCCTTATCGTTACAAAATTTTTTTATCGCATTTAGCTTGCACCATAGCTGAATCTGCGCTTAACTTGGCGCGCATTTAATAACAATCTTACTAAAATTAATCATGCGCGTTTCTTCATTTCATCTTTCAACTTTAAAAGAAATCCCTTCCGATGCAGAAGTTATAAGTCATCAGCTTATGTTGCGAACAGGCATGATTCGTAAATTAACTTCAGGCATGTATAGCTGGATGCCACTTGGCTTACGCTCACTTAGAAAAGCTGAAAATATTATTCGCGAAGAGATGAATAAGTCGGGCGCATTGGAATTACTCATGCCTTCAGTACAACCGGCTGAACTATGGCAAGAGTCTGGCCGCTGGGAACAATATGGCCCTGAATTGTTGCGCTTGCATGATCGTCATCAACGTGAATTTTGTTATGGACCAACACACGAAGAAGTTATCACCGATATCGTAAGACATGAAATTAGATCCTATAAGCAGCTACCAATTAATTTCTACCAAATTCAAACTAAATTTCGCGACGAAATTCGTCCACGTTTTGGGATTATGCGTGCCCGCGAGTTCATTATGAAAGATGCATACTCATTTCACGAAAACCAAGAATGCCTCGAAAAAACTTATCAGGTAATGCATGACACTTACTCAAGTATTTTCACGCGGCTTGGTTTGGAATTTCGTGCAGTGCAAGCAGATTCAGGAGCGATTGGTGGAAATTCTTCACATGAATTCCATGTGCTTGCTGATTCCGGTGAAGATGCAATTGCATTTTCTGATAGCAGTGATTATGCAGCGAATGTTGAACTCGCACCTCTTCACTTCAATGATAATAAAACAAAACAACCGTTAAGTGAGCAAGAAAAAATTTCTACGCCCACTCAAAAAACTATTGAAGAAGTCTGCACGGCACTAAAAGTAACGCCTTCAATGTGTATTAAAGTGTTAATTGTTAAAGCAGAAGAGGATGACGTTATTGCTTTAGCATTACGTGGAGATCACGAGCTCAATACTATTAAGGCAGAAAAATTAGAGGGAATTGCGAGTCCACTTACCTTTGCAAGTGATGAAGAAATTAGATCTAGTTTAGATATAACACCCGGCTTTATTGGTCCAATGAATTTAAATTGTCGCCTCATCGTTGATCATGCAGCAGCGGTATTAGAGAATTTTGTATGTGGAGCGAACGAGACAGGCTTTCATCTTAAAAATGCAAATTGGGACAACTCTTCAACGCTTGATCATCAAGATTTGCGTGAAATTCAAGAAGGTGATCCCAGCCCTGACGGCCAAGGGCATATTCAAATTAAGCGCGGCATAGAGGTCGGTCATATATTCCAGCTAGGTGATAAGTATAGTCACGCACTTAATGCAGCAGTCCTAGATAAAAATGGTAAAGAAAAAATTGTCACCATGGGTTGTTATGGTATCGGTGTTTCGCGTGTCGTCGCTGCTGCGATTGAACAAAACTATGATGAGCATGGCATTATCTGGCCTCTTAAACTTGCTCCTTTCCAAGTCTCACTATTACCCATCAACATGGAAAAATCTGAACAAGTAAAAACTTTTTGCGAAAAACTTTATAAAGATTTAATAGAGTGTGGTATTGAAGTGATCTTTGATGACAGAAATGTAAGGCCAGGTCAGATGTTTGCTGACCATGAATTGATTGGTATTCCACATCGCATCGTGGTTAGCGATCGCGGTCTAAAAGCGGGCACTGTCGAGTACAAAAGCAGAACAGATAAACAATCACAGGACATTGAAACCATAAGTATCAAAGACTTAATATTGAAAGCACTATTAAATTAATCTATCTGTCTAATTAATAAATCTGACAATTTTTGGTGCATTTAACTCTTGCCCACAATTTTAACGACGACATTATCTGCTATTTTCGCTCGCGACAATCCACTTAATATCCCTAAGAATGGTTCATAGCATTAATTTTTTACCATTCTCTAATGTACTAATATATAAGATATTTTCTGTTGGCATTCTCCGCATTTGCTACTACACTGCGGCTATGACATCGATTGCATCAAGTAATGGATGTTTTAAAAACAGTGTGAAGCAAAAGCTTCTCACAACAATAATTACAAGATGTAACCTTAATTTCATTTCTATAATCAGGAGTAAGATATGAAGACGAGAGTAATAGTACTGGCAAGTGCATTAATGGCGATGGTTGGAATGACCAGTGTCGTGAGTGCCGAAGAGACCATGTACGTACCGATCCCAAGTTATCGAGTAGGCCCATATGCAGCGGGTGGTAC
>JBCDBX010000025.1:0-22466 GCA_039182865.1 Pseudomonadota bacterium | reverse complement strand
GGAATTGGCGCACGTGACAAAATTAAAGTTATTGCCTCAGGTAAAACCGCGACTGGTTTTGACATTGTGACAAAACTAGCTGTAGGAGCAGATCTCGTCAATGCAGCCAGAACGATGATGCTTGCTCTGGGTTGTATTCAATCCCAGGCATGCAATACAAACAAATGTCCAACCGGAATTGCTACACAAAATCCAACTCGTGGCAATGCGCTGAATGTAAAACATCGCTCGAAACGCGTTGCCAGCTTTCAACAAAGAACACTTGAATCCGCGTTTGAAATGATTGGTGCTATGGGAATTGATGATCCTGATAAATTAATACCGACACTTATTTGGCGCCGAGGTGCTGATGAAACAAATCGTCACTTTGATGAGATTTACCCAACGATTGAATACAATTGCTTACTTAATAATGATATTCCTGAAGAGTATGAATTTGATTGGTCACTTGCCAGTGCTGAAACTTTTTCACCGCAGTTCAAATCAGGCATGAATTCAATTAAGATGTAACCAGTTCATTTGCAGGTAATTCATATTCCGTAACTTAGATTAAGCTATTGATTACCTTAAACGCTCATCAATAAATATTTATGGCTAACATTTTAATTTCCGGTTTTGGAGACTGGGCAGGAAGTAGCGCTAATCCATCTAAAGCATTGGCCGATGCACTTGATGAAACATCTATAAATGATTCCACTATTAGTTCTGTAATCGCACCTGTCACATTTGGTAAAATGATTAATGTTGTTACCGATAAAATTGATAGCACGTCACCTGATATTGTTATTATGTTAGGAGAATACTGCGGAAGAACCATGATAACTGTGGAACGTCTAGCACAGAACTTCATTGATGCAACGCGCTATGATTCGAGTGATGATTCTGGTGCACAGCCACAAGGCGTGCCTATCGCATCTGATGGACCTGCGGCTTATTATGCTACGTTACCTTTACGAGCAATGGTAAAAGCTATGCGTGAAAACGGTATCCCAAGCGATATCTCTGATACAGCAGGCACTTTTGGATGCAATCTTCTTATGTATGGTGTACTTCACCACATTGCTAAGCATCAATTACCCATAAGAGCAGGATGGGTTCATCTTCCATCACTTCCTGCGACAGCAGCACTCGACGTTAATCTTGGAATGGCGAGCATGTCAATAGAAACACAACTCTGCGGTTTAAAAGCTGCCATTGCTGCTGCTATTGAAAATCAAGAAGACATTCACGAACCAATACGCTCATCTTGGCAATAAATACTTCCTTTAATTAGTAAATGTATCATTGACATAGTTTGCAGGAGTAAATAATGAAAAATAGTACTACTATATTTCTGGCTATTTTGATCGTCTTTGCATGCGTGATTGCACTCAACTGGGCAATATCGAGTGCATATTCTGGTCTAGGTTTTTTTATCTACGCACTTATTAACGGTTTAATACTTTGTATAATTGTACTAGCAGTAATACTAGCTAGTAAAAGTCGGTAAAGATCAGCACTATAAAATCAAAACTAGGGAGATCAAAGTTGAGTCGATAATTTTTCGCTATTCAACCTCAGCTTTTTAGCTTAAGCACTTACTTCACTAATTCGATATACAGGGAGGCCATCTGTCTTTTAATAGTAACAATGTAATCATCTAAGATTTTTATTATGACAAAAATGCCCTACATATTGCGTCTATATGGCGACTATCGGTTCCACAACACCCACCTAATACATTTAAATTAGGAAGCATTTTCCTGAGTTTAAGATATTGTTCAGCAAGTTCATCTATGTTTCCTTCATCGAGTTCTTCAGCTTCATCAAGCTCTGCATGACTACATTTTGATGCATTTGCACGAATACTATGAATTTTATCAAGCCATGCTTCACCAGTAGAAATTATTTCCTCAAAGTGTGTGGGGTGAGCACAGTTAATCTTGTAATACATAGGAGCGTGATCTGTTTCTGCATCTACAATTTCAATTGCTTCTTTCAATGTCTGTCCAGTTGGGAGCTTGCCATCTGTTTCAACAGTAAAAGATATAACAGATGGAATACAATATGCTTTAGCAGCTAATGCTATTCCAATTGCCTCTTCAACATAATTGAGTGTCAAAGCTGTTACCATGTCTACCTCAGTCTTGCTTAATGTTTCAATTTGTAAGGAATGATAATCTTCTGATTCATTTATGGACATTTGATTTTCAGGCAGATAACCATCTCCACGCGGTCCAATACAGCTACTTATTACCATCTTAGTTTCCTCATTTTCATATTGAGATCTATATGGAATTAGAAATTCAACGGCTTTATGCAAGACTTCATCTAGATGTTTTTTGCTGTAGTTTAGCTTTTTAGCCCAATCTAAACTCGCACGCCAGGTTATTGCCTCCAGAATAAAACCAACCCTATTATCCGAAGCAATACGACAATGATTATCAAAATACCTTTGTAATGATTCAAGACCTCTTACGTCTTCAAGAAGTGGAAAAGCGGCAAAACAAGGCAACTCAAAACCCTCATGAAAGATCATCGTTGTTTCAATACCGCCGTCTGTCAAATAAAGATCTCCAGAAAGTTGAGGAGGATTAGCTCGATACTTTGGCATTTATAGCTCCTATCTTAAGTTTTAAGATTAATCTAGACGATTTTGTGCTGGAAATGATTGCATTATTTTTTATTGCAATCATTTCCACCTGAGATTCGTCATACATAAGTCATAGTCCTGGCTATGCGCTAGAATATTAAAGTTAAATTTCAGAATATTGCAAGAATATATATAAATGAGCTAATCATATATATGATCAAACCTGATATTTCGACCCAGCATCTCAAAGAGATGTTTTCGTTAAAATTACGTTTTATTAACATGCTTACACTCCAGTTAGCTTATTTGTGGAATTAATTAGAAGTGTGAACACCTTACGAGTATTTTTGATTTTGATGAATGGCTGTGTTACCGAAAAAATTAGCTGAAATACCGAAACTTAAAGTACTCTTATACTTTTAGATTGAAATAATATGGACAATTTATCATTAGTGCTTGATTCATTGAGATTATCAGGCGCTGTGTTCTTACAAGGCAAATTTAGTTCACCTTGGTGTATCTCATCGCAGGTGGATGCGGGCGATTGTGAACCTTTTATGGCAGTACCCGCACATATAATTACATATCATTTAATTACTGAAGGAAAATTAGAAGTTAGCGTAGATGGAAATAATCCCATTACTACTCAGGCAGGAGAATTGATAATATTGCCTCAGAATAATCCTCATCTTATGGGCAGTGATCTTAGTTTGAATCCAATGAGTGCTTCAGAACTAGTACAAACTGTAGATGGCTCAAGTATTGGAAAAATGATTTATAGTGGAGGTGGTGATGAAGCCAAGATAGTTTGTGGGTTCTTAGGCACCAATGAAAGAGACAACCCACTCATTTGTAATTTGCCACCTATCATTAAATTAGACTTAACGGATTCGAACTTTGGCGCTTGGGTTAAAGGTTCTCTAAAGTATGCATTAGATGAATTAATTGTTGGAGATGCTTCAGCAAACACAGCATTACAAAAGCTTGCAGAGTTATTGTTGTCTGAATCTATCCGTTGTTATATGCGTGAGTATGGTGACGTTATGCAGCAATGGTTAAAGGGACTAAGTGATCCTTATATAGGAAAAGCCTTAGCGCTTATACATTCCAGGCTTCCATACCCATGGACACTTGAGTCTTTGGCACGAGAAGTAGGTTTATCACGTTCTGCTTTATCTGATAGATTTTCGATGTATATTGGCTTACCTCCAATACGTTATCTAAATCAAAGGCGCTTACATGTTGCCGCTGATTACTTGAGAGATACGAAAAAACAAATCGGGTTAATCGCACAAGAGGTAGGTTATGAAGCGGAAACAGCATTTTCTAGAGCCTTCAAAAGAGAATTAGGCGCATCTCCGCTGGAGTATAGAAAAAGATATGCCTCCTAGCATTTAACTGCAAAATGGTAAATAACTCTCTTCTTTTATTTTTACTCCTTATCTTACAAACACTTCCTGTACTACTCTGAGCTTAGGCGGGCAAAACTATACAATGATGTATAGAGTTTAAATCAGTAACGAATAGATTTTAAATATTAGTATAATATCAGCAAGAAGAATGTGACGAATCTAAGCACTCAACATACCAATGCAAGAATTAGACGTATTTTAAAGAACATTCTATAAGATATTAATAATATAATAAGAGAATACTATTTAGAATGAAAATGTTTATCCGAAATCGAACTAATTACGTCATATTTATCGTTACTCTGATTTTATATTTTTTTTCAATTACTCAATTCTGTCATGCAGAAGAAAAAAATATTAATAGTGTTCAGCAGCAAACTGATAACTATGTTGAAGAAAACTTACCAATTAGTGATCAAGACCTACTTGATAAACTCGAACAGCTGAATATCGAATTGAATGTTCTCAATGAGGCCTATGCATCGGCTGAACAACTTGAAAGGATCATGTTGCGATCCCAGATTCGTGCTAAAAGAAAAGTAATTGCCAGAGGTCTCAAAGAGTTAACAAAGATTACAAGTGAGCTTGAATTAAGTGGAGAAGATACTAGTAAATCAAAAGTAATAAGTAGAGAATTAATAGTAAAAATTACAAATGGCCTTGAAAAAAGCATAAAGCTAAGTCAACAACGTATTCTCGAGCTCCAAGAAAAGCGTTCTAGCACCTCAGCAGAAAATCTTCCAACGCTTGATAATGAAATTGAAGAACGTTCTACTTCAATAGACGAAGACCTTATAACCTTCAGCGAATTATCACTGATGCTTGACTATCAAGGTGGTGATCCAACGAGTCAATATCAATTCCTTGATGATACAGTTAAGAAACGCGCTGAAATACTTGCAGGAATTTTGCAGTTTCTGACCGAAGAAATTTCTGAAATGAAGCAAGTAGAACCTGTTACAGAGGAAGAGAAACAAGCAAATTTAGTTGAAATTGCAACCTACAAGCAAGGTGTTGATGAGGTCGCAAGGCATCTAAGGGTCTGCGTGAGGATAATGAAATCACGCGGAATAGATACATCAAGCTATTCTCAACTTTTAATCAAATCAACTGGCGAACTTACTGAAGATATTTTTCAGTCAGAAGTTGTATACGGGCTTCTAGAAGGTTGGGCCGAGACGAGTTGGAATTGGTTATTAGATAATGGTTCGCGTTGGGGGACCAAATTAGTTGTATTTATACTAATACTTCTAGCTTTCAAAATTCTGGCTACCATTGTTAAACGCTTGGTAAAAAAAGCAGTCACTAATTCTAAACTTAAGATTTCACAGCTACTAAGAGACCAAATCGTATTCTTTTCAGGAAAAACTGTAATCTTTATTGGAATTTTAGTGGCTTTATCACAACTTGGTATTCAGATAGGTCCTGTGCTTGCCGGTTTAGGAATTGCTGGATTCATTATGGGATTTGCACTACAAGATACTCTCTCAAATTTTGCCGCAGGGATGATGATATTAATCTATCGGCCATTTGATGTTGGTGACTTAGTCGAAGCTGGAGGCGTAATTGGCAAGGTCAAAAGAATGAATTTAGTATCCACTACTATTACAACCTTCGATAACCAGAAACTGGTAGTCCCCAATAGTAAGATATGGGGTGATGTTATTCGCAATATTACCGCAGAACCCAATCGTCGAGTCGATATGAATTTTGGAATTTCATATTCAGATGATATTGATCACGCAGAGCGCGTTCTCATTAATATCGTTAAAAGTCATAAACTCGTACTATCAGAACCTGAACCTGATATAAGACTGCATAACTTAGGCGAGTCGTCAGTTGACTTTATAGTTAGACCTTGGGCAAAAACTGCTGATTACTGGACCGTTTACTGGGACATCACGCGTGAGGTAAAAAAACAATTTGACGCCGAAGGTATCTCAATACCTTTTCCACAACGCGATGTGCATATCTCTGCCGAAGAAAAATTATCCACGTAAATTATATTTACCCTATAACCTTTATATCTCTATGGAGATAAGCCAACCAACCTATTATTAGTATTTAATTATTTTCTAATATAGTTAATACTCCCTCTCGAATTTATAAACCATTATTTTTAACCTTTTTGATGAAGGGAGCCCCTTATGATTAAGCAAAATATAATAGCGTTCATCAGCCTAGTCATGCTGCTATCTAGCACCATTTCACTAGCTGAAGAATCCACGCCAACTGATTCATATGTTCAGAATACAGCACCAGCTGCATTTCCGAATTTTTTCGATCCAAGTACCTGGTCTGGCAATGCTGGTACTACTCATAACCATGCATCTGCCCAACACAAGATGGCTTTTAACCCAGCACACCCAAGCTGGTGGATGAAGATTGCCGATCCTAAAACTCATAACATGATGCATATGCAACTTGCGAATCCCGCAACTTATGCTCAAATGATGCAACCGCAGTTTTGGATGCAGTTCATGAATCCTCAAAACATGATGGCATGGATGGATTTCAATCAATATGCCGTAATGATGAACCCACAAACTATGGCTTACTGGATGAATCCCACATCTTACATGCATGCATTCGATCCAAATATGTATGCTGCCGCCATGAATCCAGCCAGTTATATGGTTTATATGAATCCAGCAACCTATATGGGCTGGGCAGGCATGCAATACCCAAGCACGCCATTAGCTGCTGCAGAATAAATCACAAAACATTAAGATGCTAAAAAAATGCCGCGATATATATCGCGGCATTTTTTATTGAATAATACGAGATTAGATACAGCCCTGCAGAAGAATGTTTTTCAGGCCCTCAAGCTATGAATATATATTTGTGCCAACCTCCTTTCGCTTGCAATTCGGGTATAAAAATAACAATAAGATGCAGTGTCTTATAGAGTATCAATACTTTTAAATTTAATTAAGAATGCTCTCGTTGATGCAGGAAGTATTTCAGCACCTTTTCAACAACGCACTGTGCATAGTTTGCTAAGATTTTAAATTTGCGTCTTATATAAATCTCAGATTAGTACAACTATAAATAGATATATTACTAAAGCATCAAAATCAATAAGTTATGAAATCAGTTAGATACAAAAGTGTTATTGATTTAATTTTGAACTTAATATAAATTTGATAAATAATAACCAATAAAGACTATATTGGGGAACTCATGCTAATTCGTAAACATATTCTAAGAACATTCTTGCTCTTATCAATCATATTTACTTCAGCATCGGTACATGCGGCTTTGATAAAAAGCTATGACTTTAATGGAAATTTATCGGATACCTTATTGAATGGTAATGACTTGGTAGCCTCGGGTGGTACTATCAATGCAGGTCGATATGAATTTACAAATAACCAAGGACTACAACTAAGCTCTGCTTTAGAAAATATTAACGAATATGCGATTGAAATTAAATTTCAAACTAATACTGATTCGAGCGGTTACAGCAAGCTCATTGATTATGATAATTTAGGATTAGACGAAGGGCTTTATATATTTAATGGCGGAGTTACGTTTTTTGGTAATACGACTACTACAGCAGGCAATATTCCATTAAACACTGATGTAATTGTTGCGATATCAAGATCAGCTGATGTGATATCAGTCTATCTAAATAATACCTTTTTGTTTAGCGCATCTGATGATATCGGACGCGCAGTGCCTGCTGACAATAATCTCAATTTCTTCGAAGATGACACATTTACTATTCAAAGAGAATCCTTTGCTGGCTCTGTTGATTACATCCGCATCTATAATGAGCCAACAACCTTCGTACCAGTGCCTGCTGCCGTTTGGTTATTTGGTTCAGCGTTATTAGGCTTAGTTGGATATTCAAAAAGAAAATCTATAACTTAACCACTTTTTCTATATTCACCTTAAACGGCCTCTCTATGAGGCCGTTTTTATATCACAATAAATGTCCCAATCATTCTGGCCAGTTTAAATCAAATGGAAATGGTCGCTCTTCCGTATTAAATGTTAAATAGAGAATTATTTGGTTCGTGTAGGTCGCCAATGATTTTCCCAAACCTAATAATTTTTCATTGATATCACCTGTGAATAATTTCCATAAGAATTGCACAAGTGCTATGACGACTACGACTATTCTTGATATAGAGTAAAAAAATGTCACAATCAACATGAAGACTAGTCGCATCCATATAGACTTTGACGTGAGGTGTTGAGTGATCTCATTTTTATCACTAGATGAAGATGGTTCATTCATTTGGATTACCCTCCTCTAAAAGCATATATTTTGTTTATTTAAATATCGCTACTACAATATTATTCAAGTATTTTAAGAAATTGTCATCAAAATAAACTGCATCCATAAGATTTGCACTAAGAATACCGCAAAATACAAAATTTAGCTTATTTTTTCACAAACAATGTGAGGACTTTAACAATGACTTCTAAATCTACTGCATTAATATTGGGCGGATTCTTGCCTGCTATAATATATGGAGGATCTGCCTTACTTCAAAAAACGAGTACAAGCCTTGGCATTAGCCTTTCTGCTTATCTAGTAGCAACAGGCGTTGGTGTCGCTATAGTGGGCATATGTTTTTATTTTATTGATCATACGTTTTCATTTTCAGCCAAGTCTGGTCTATATGCATGTGCATTTGGTTTAACCTGGGGTATTGCAAGCGGACTCGTTGCACATACTTTATTAAATTATGATGTACCAATTTCTCAGCTAGTCCCACTTTACAATATGAACACACTAATTGCAGTCCTACTGGCGTTGATAGTATTTAGCGAGTGGAAAGATCTTCACACGATAAAATTGCTCTCAGGATCTGTGTTGATTGTGGCAGGAGCAATCTTAGTCGCCAATGCATAAATTACTTATTAGTGATAATGACTCGTTATCAAATAATTACATATAGTAGAGACAAATGAAATTTCACAACAGCAGATGTTTTTGGCTAACAAAATCAATATACACCTAAGGATTTAAATAATCGGATCAGACTTTCAGATTGTGCAGCCTGTGCTGTTACAAAATCACTATCTGCCTCATTAGCAGTCCTTTGAGCATCAAGTACATCTAGAAATGATATCTCACCTTCTTTAAATAGTTGCAGTGAAAGTTCAGAGGCTTTATCAGCATTTTTGAATGCAAGAAACAGCGAAACTCTTTGATTATTAATTTTGGCATAATCATTCATAGCCGTTTCAACTTCTGTTAATGCATTCAAAATGGTTCTGCGATAATTTTCATATGCTTCCACTTGATTTGCTTCTGCCGTATCAATTCTTCCCTCTATTCGTCCAAAATCGAGTAATGAGAATGCCCCACTCAGCAAAATACTCCAAATGGTCGTAGAATCAATTGAACTAGTATCGGCAACGCCATAAAAAGCGCCTATTGAAAAACTTGGAAACAATGATGCATTCTCAGCTGCCGTGATGGCTGCACTAGAATTTAATCTTGAAAATGCTGCTTGAACATCTGGCCTATAAGCCAGCACTGAGGTGGGACTCAGAAGAACGGCATTAACGTCTCCTCCTGGAATCGTGCTATCAAAACCTATCTGATTCTCTAACTCTTCCGGCAAAAGACCTAACAATGTTGAAAGTTGAAGTCGTGCATTGATAGCAAAGCGCTCAAATTCTGGGATGGAAGCTTTCGTTGTATTAACTAAATTTTCTGATCTTTCTACATCTAAACGTGGAACCTCGCCAAATGAATACTGGGCTTGCACTATTTTTAGAGTATCTTCTTGAATCTTTAAGTTTCTTTTGGCAATAGTGACTTGTTTTTGGAATTCACGCACACGAAGATATGCTCGGGCGACATCACCTATCAGAGTAAGTGAGACGTCCTCATATTCGTAAACACTTGCATCAACATCAAATTCAGAAGCCGTAACGCGATCTCTATTTTCACCAAAAACATCTAACTCATAGGTTGCATCAAATCTCGCATCATAAAAGCTTTCTTCATTCGTTAAAATTGGGTCCTCTCTTCCTGCATTGCCTAGTACATCAACTTGAGGATAGAGAAAAGAGCGAGATGTCCTTTGCAAACCTCTCGCTTGATTAATTCTTGCGGCCGCTATTAATCTATCTGGACTATTCTCTAAAGCAATTGTCACTAAGTTATTTAAAACAGGGTCATTAAATTTTTCCCACCAATCATCTAAATAGCTTATATCAACAAGTTCTAATTGATTTTCTGAATCCTGTGTCCATTTTGTAGGTTGCTCGGGATCTTCAATGACTGGGTCTTTTGCAAAGCAACCTGTCAATGACATAAGTATCAATAAAATAATAAGGTATCGAATACTCATGATGGCTGAACTCGCCCTATATTGTCTTTTTTACCGGTTAAAAGAATTTCTAATTTTCTTACCAGCACATAAAAGACAGGTGTCCAAATTAATCCAAAGATTGTCACGCCAATCATTCCTGAAAACACTGCAATACCAATCGCCTGTCGCATCTCCGCTCCTGCACCTAAAGCAAAAGCTAGCGGCATAACACCCATAATGAAAGCAAGTGACGTCATTAGTATTGGGCGCAATCTTAATTTTGATGCATAGATTGTGGCTTCGATTAGACCTTTCCCTTGCTTCTCTAAATCACGCGCAAATTCGACAATTAAAATTGCGTTTTTACTCGATAAACCCGCCAGTACAAACAAGCTAATCTGGGTAAATATATTATTGTCACCATCCGTAATATAAATACCTACCAATGCAGAAAGCACCGCCATGGGTACTGTCAAAATAACAGCCAAAGGTAAGGCAAGACTTTCATATTGTGCAGCTAGTACTAAAAACACGAGTAATAAACATAAAGGGAATATATAAATCGCTGTATTCCCGGCTAAAACTTGTTGATAAGTCAAATCAGTCCATTCGAACTCCATGCCTGGTGTTAGCGTTTCTTCCAATATTTTCGTAATCGCATCTTTCGCTTCACCACTTGAGAATCCAGGAGCGGCATTGCCACTCAAGTCTGCACTTCTGAATGCGTTATAACGCATAACTGTATCTGGGCCGAATGTTTCACTTAATTCAATGACTGAACCAAGTGGAACCATATTTCCTTCAGTATTTTTAACTTTTAGACGCAGAACATCTTGTGGAGAATTTCTAAATTCGTCATCTGCCTGTGCTATGACTTGATAAGTCCTACCAAATTGATTGAAATCATTAATATATAAAGAACCAAGATATATTTGCATCGTTCTGAATATATCGTTAACAGAAACACCCAACTGGAATGCTTTTGTGCGATCAACATCAGCATATATTTGGGGAACATTAACATTATAACTGGAGAATACTCCCGTTAGTGCTGGATCTTGATAGGCTTTACCAAGAACTGCCTGCACTGTTTGGTTCAAAGCCTCATGGCCCTGATCTAATTTATCCTGTATTTGTAATTTAAAGCCGCCCGTTGTTCCTAAGCCGATGACAGGTGGAGGCGGAAATATAGCTATGAATGCATCATCAATTTGACTAAATTTTTGTTGTAATTCACCAGCAATTGCAAACCCATTTAAACGTGGCTCTCCTCTATTCTCAAATTCATCAAGCGTGACAAAAACTATGCCTGCACTTGAAGAATTGATAAATCCATTGATTGAAAGACCTGGAAAAGCCACAGCACCCGTAACGCCATCTTGCTGAAGCGCTAACTCAGACATTTCTCGCATGACTCTTTCAGTACGATCAAGTGTTGAACCAAGTGGCAACTGAGCAAAACTAATGAGATATTGTTTATCTTGCGCAGGAACAAATCCGGGTGGAATCACCTTGAATAGACCCAGTGTGACAACAGACAATAGTACAAATATGCCGAGCATTATCAATTTACGATTGACGAAGGTGGTCACACTGCGCGTATAGAATTTTTGGCCAGAGTCGAACGAGCGGTTAAATAAACGAAAAAACCAACCGAATAATTTATCAAATATTCTCGTCAGAAAATCTTTTTTATCGTTTGGTGATTTTAATAGCAATGCGGACATTGCAGGACTTAATGTCAGCGAGTTGAAAGTTGAAATGATTGTTGCAATGGCAATTGTTAAAGCAAACTGTTGGTAAAATTGCCCAGTTAATCCACTAATAAAAGCAATGGGTATAAATACACCTGCTAATACTAAAGACGTCGCAATGATAGGCCCTGTGACCTCTTTCATTGCTTGGATAGTTGCATCTCTTGGACTTTTTCCTTCGCGTATATTCCTTTCAACGTTTTCAACGACAACGATTGCATCATCGACCACAATACCAATCGCTAGAATTAATCCAAATAACGATAAGACATTAATTGAAAAGCCGAAAATATACATAAAGCTAAAGGTACCAATGATAGAAACCGGTACAGCAAGCAGAGGAATGATAGATGCACGCCATGTTTGTAGAAAAACAATCACAACTAATACGACTAATAAGACAGCTTCGAGTAATGTCTTAATGACAGCTTTGATTGAGTCACTGACAAAGACAGTTGGATCATATACAACTGAGTAATCTAGTCCTTCTGGAAAAAACTGTTTAAGTTCTTCCATTCTTTGTCTGACATCTCTTGAAATATTTAGCGCGTTTGCACCTGGTGCAGCAAAAATTGGAACTGCTACAGCTTGCTCATTATTAAGTAATGACTGCAAGGCATATGACTGAGCATCTAGTTCTATTCTTGCAACATCCTTTAGTTTTGTCACAATTCCATTGTCATCACGCCTGATGACAATTTCTCCAAACTCTTCAGGGCTTCTTAAGCGCCCTTGAGCTCGAATGGGTAATTGAAACTGTCCCGTTTCAGGATATGGAGGTCCTCCTATTAATCCTGCCGCGACCTCAATATTCTGAGAATCAATCGCATCAATCACTTCATTCGCCGACAAATTTCGCTCGGCTATTCTTTCCGGGTTTAACCAAATTCGCATAGCGTAGTCACCCGAACCAAACAATAAAACCTGCCCTATTCCCTGAATTCGTGCTAACTGATCTTTAACGTTCAAGTTTGCATAATTACGCAGATATAACATGTCATAACGTTCATCCGGAGAACGCAAGTGCACCACCATGGTTAAATCTGGAGAGCTTTTTAATGTTACAACACCAATTTGACGAGTAATCTCTGGCAGTCTTGGTAAGGCTTGAGTGACTCTGTTTTGAACTAACTGTTGTGCTAGATCAGGATCAGTACCAATGGCAAATGTGACTGTTAAATTTAATACGCCATCTGTGGTTGCCAACGAATTCATATACAGCATGTTTTCCACGCCATTAATTTGCTCTTCTAATGGTGTCGCAACTGTCTCAGAAATAACTTCTGGATTTGCGCCAGGGAACTGAGCCGTAACAAGCACCGTGGGAGGAACGACTTCGGGATACTCTGATATAGGTAAATTTGGAAGCGCAACTAATCCTGCGACAAGTATAAGAGCAGAAAGCACACCCGCAAAAATTGGCCGATCTACGAAAAAACTAGAGAATGTCATTTCAGCTATGTAAAGTTCTTATGATGAAATATGATCAGAATTGTTTAAGTGACTTGATATAGGTTCACTAATCACAACAGGCTCTACTTTCATACCAGGACGCATAAACATGATGCCATCCACAATCACCATATCTCCATCATCAAGTCCAGATAACACTTCTCTTTGACCTCTAGAAGACACACCAAGCTTCAACTCACGGTAAGTAACAGTGTTATTCTGGTCTACAACAAATACATATCGACGATTTTGATCTGTGCCTATCGCTCGCTCATCAACGAAAATTATATCTTTAGTTTCAGCACTTCCCATTTCTACCTGTGCGAACATGCCAGGTAGTAATGCATTATCACTATTTTCAAACAATGCGCGAGCTCTTATAGTCCCTGATGAAACATCAAGTTGATTGTCAAATGTATAAATTGTTCCTTCGTATACAATTGCGTCCTGTGCTAGCTTTAATCTAACAGGAATTTCTCTCTCAGCTTCTTTGTTCTTGGCATAATTTCTTATGTATTGTAAGTATGTTTGCTCGTCCACTTCAAAATTTGCATAAATAAAACCTTCTGAAACAATGGTGGTTAATATTGGAGGATTTTGAACGCCGTCCACCAAATTACCTTTAGTAACTTCAATTCGTCCAAGTCGCCCAGAAATGGGCGCTTTGACATAAGCTCTATCTAAATCAATACTGACTCTTTCGAGATCTGCTTTGGCAGATAATATTTCAGCATTAGTTGATTCAAAGCGATTCTTTCTTTGATCAAGATTGCTTTTAGAAATTGCATCCGTCTTGATTAGATTCTTCGCGCGCTCATATTGTTGCCTAGCAAATTCATGATCCGTTTTTGCTGTCTCTAAATTGGCTTTAGCACGAGCCACATCAGCTTCAAAAGGACCTGGATCGATTAAAAATATCACATCACCTTCATTGACATACTGACCATCCTCAAAATACACCTCGACGATGGTGCCTGACACTTGAGGACGTAATTCGACAAAGTCCACAGCTTCCAGACGTGCAGAGAAATTATTCCAAACTTGTGTAGGTTCTTTATTAACGACCGCTACTTTAACTGGCATTGCATCACTGACGGGCATTGAGTCATCTTTAATCTCCTCATCGTCCGCAGTGATTACACCTATAAAGACAATACACAAAATTGCTAAAGCAATGAGTAGGTAGAGAATTTTAGTTTTGTTTACTTTCATTTTATTTATCGCTATCAATATTCAGCTAATTATGCTGACTCCAATGAAACTCCCAAAATTTCATATAGTCCATTTTTCAATGATTTATTAAGCGGCTTGAGATCATTTTGTATCCTTGCAAGCATTACCTGCCCTAAAAGATAGGAATAGACTTCTTGTGCTTTAGACTTAACATCAGTGGTCTTTGGGAGCATACCTTCATCGACCATGTCTTGAATTGCTTGCTGATAATATTCGCTTTTATATTTGCCAATCGTATTTTGTATTTTCTTTCTAATCACTTCATCTTGTCCGGCCATCTCAGAACCTAGTGAAGCAAAAGGACATCCACAAACATGACCATATCTTTTTTTTGTTTCTTTTTGATGTACCAAGATTAAATTTACAAGCTTGTCGAACCTTTCTATTGGCTCATTACTAATATCGAATATCTCATCAAATATTGGTTTTGAATCGATATAATATTGTTCAATTGCTGCAACAGCTAGATCAGTCTTTGATGGGAAAAAATGATAAAAGCTACCTTTGTTCACATCCGAATTTTTGCAGATTTCCTCAACGCTGACTGACCTATAGCTACTCTGCCAGATCAATTCCATTGCGGTTTCAATCAAACGCTCTTTTGTTCCTTTGTCAGCCACCAATAAACCACCTCAAGAATGACTCAAAAAGTGATACATTATCAAAATTGACTGACTAGTCAACCAAATAATATTTGAATATAATATTCATATAATTATCAATTATTTAGATAAATATATTGATATTCTGCATGAAGAATTGAAATCAAAGATAAAACACAACCAGCATGAATGTCTGCTAGCTTTAGCAGCTATTTGATATAGGGATATAACTTATCTAAATTTACTTATTATCTAGAAGCTGTTCGTCTAAAGTCTTTTCAACATCTTTAGGGGAACCTGTTCCACGTGCAATCATGCTATAGGCCGCTGGCACAACAAACAGTGTAAAGATTGTCGCAGCAAATACACCTGATAGCACCACTGTACCAATCACAATACGAGTCTCTGCACCAGCACCGCTTGAAACTATAAGAGGGATAGCCCCGGCAATAGTGGTTAAACCTGTCATTACGATTGGCCGAAAACGTGTGTTGGATGACTCTAAAATAGCATCAGCAAAAGCTTTTCCTTCATCGCGTAACTGATTAGTAAATTCTACGATTAAGATGCCATTTTTTGCTGCAAGACCGACTAACATGATTAACCCAATTTGCGAGTAAATATTAAGTGAGCTATCCGTTAAAAATAAACCCAACAAACCTCCACCCATCGCTAACGGTACCGTGAGCATAATCACTAAAGGGTGAATCCAACTCTCAAATTGGGCTGCTAATACGAGGAATACGATAAACAAGCCGAGTATGAAAACAAAGATGATAGAACTGCCAGAATTTTTAAAATCACGACTTTGACCTTTGTAATCAATAATCGCTTCTGGAGGAAGATACTCTCTTGCGAGATTTTCCATATATGCTATTGCATCGCCAAGACGAAATCCTTCCGCCAAATTTGCTTCAAGTGTAATTGAACGGATGCGATTAAATCTGGATAACGTCTCAGCAGCACCATATTCATTGATCGTGACGATATTTGAGAGAGGAATTAACTCTTGAGTTCGATCGGAGTAGACATAGATATTTTGAATATCTGTGAATGATCTTTGCTCATCACGTTCTCCTTCCACGATCACGTCATATTCTTCTCCACGCTGTAAGAAAGTTGTGACTTCTCTTCCACCCATCATAGTTTCTAAAGTGCGGCCAATCTCTTGAATATTCACGCCTAAATCAGCGGCACGATCATAATCCACTTCAAAATCGATCTGTGGTCGTGTTTCTTTATAATCACTATCTAAGCCTTCAAAACCTGGATTATTCTCGTTAATTTTATCGATTAATATATCTCGCCATTCTGCTAATTCTTCATAAGTAGAGCCACCAATGACAAATTGAAAAGGCTTTTGAGTACCTCCTCCAAGACCTTGACGCATGATGGTAAAGGCACGAACACCCGGCAACTCTGCAAGTGTGGTGCGCACATCACTCATAATCTCATCTGCAGATCGGCGACTTGCCCAATCATTAAGAATAACAATTGCAATTCCATTACTAAAATTTTCTATATTCCCAAATGCGCGCGGCGCACGAACTAATAGCCTATTTATCTCTCCACTTTCAACGTATGGCATCAAGCGACGTTCTATCTCCGTCATATATTGTTCCATATAGTTGAAACTCGCACCTTCGGGACCACTCACCATGATGAAGAAGGCACCACGATCCTCTCGTGGAGAAAATTCTTGAGAGATTTGTGTATATAAAACAGAAGCGCCAGCGACTAATAGCGCAAAGACAACGATGGTAAGCGAGGGTTTTTTTAGTATACGAATTAGAACCCAAATATAACTTGTGCGTAAACTTTTAATAAATTTATCGACGGCTGTAACTAAAGCATTTCTTTTACCCTTATCTTGTTGCAATATTTTAGACGCTAATACTGGCGAGAGTGTTAGAGCTATGAGTGATGAAAATGCAACAGCCGCTGCGATTGTTAAAGCAAATTCTGTAAATAATCGTCCTATGTCTCCATCTAGAAATGTAATGGGCACGAAAACTGCGATAAGTACTAAAGTTGTTGCGATGACGGCAAATCCTACTTGTCTTGCTCCATTGTAAGAAGCAACTAAAGGTGATTCTTTATATTCTTGCATGCGCCTCACAATGTTCTCTAACATAACAATACTATCGTCTACTACCAATCCAATGGCGAGAACCAGTGCAAGCAACGTGAGTAAGTTAATAGAAAATCCTAAGGCATTGATGACAATAAATGTCGCTACTAATGAAATTGGAACAGTTATGGCAGGGATAATCATTGCCCTAATGCTCCCAAGGAATAAATAAATGACAAATATGACACAGGCGATGGCTATAAATAGAGTTTTATAGACCTCAGCGATTGAGGCTTCTATGAATACCGCCGCGTTATAACTTTGTTCTATTGACATCCCCTCAGGAAGATTTTCATTGAGACGTGCAGTTAATGCTTTTACTTCATTAGCAACATCGATAGTGTTTGCAGTGGATTGTCTAATGACACCAATCCCCACCATCGGCACTTCATTACCACGAAAGAATGTTCGATCTTCGACAACACCCAACTCTACTCGTGCAACATCACCAAGTCTTATTAGGTAACCATCACCATTTTCATCTTGAGCTCTGGCTAACACTAATGTCTCAAAATCTTCTGGCTCCTTGAAATTACGATCCACTCTCGCACGAAAAAGAAGTTGATCTGATTCTAATGTGCCCGCAGGAAGTTCAATATTGTCTTGACGCAAAGCATTTTCAACATCGGTGACACTTAAATTTCTCGCAGCTAATTCTTGTCGATTCAGCCAGATTCGAATTGCATAAGAAAGTCCTCCCCCAATGCGAATTCGTGCTACACCATTTAGAGTTGAATATTGGTCTACTAAAAAACGCTCAGCATAGTCCGTTAACTCTGGCACTGTCATGGTATCGCTGACAAGATTTTGCCAAATGATGACATCATCATTACTATCAACTTTTTGCACTTCTGGCGGGTCTGCACCTTCAGGCAAATCATCCGTAATGCCAGCAATTCTGTCGCGTACATCATTTGCAGCTGCGTCAATATCACGATCTACTGAAAACTCAATCGTTACATTGGACTCACCATCCTGTGATTCTGACTCAATAAATTCTATACCCTCAATCCCTGCAATTCGCTCTTCAATAATCTGAGTAATTCGCGTTTCTACGATATTTGCAGGTGCGCCGCGATAACTGACCTCTACCGTGACAATAGGAGGATCTATATCGGGATACTCGCGCAACGATAATTGTTGAAACGAGACGATGCCAAACGCGATCAATAATAATGAGATAACACTGGCAAAGACAGGTCTCTTAACTGATACATCAGAGATTAACATTAGTTAACCTTTTGCGATAAAAGCTCGGTTAAGCTCTCATTGCCTGTTTGAATTGCCTTAACATCGACAATAGCACCGGGACGCAGTCGAAAAGCTCCATGGGTCACAATTTGTTGACCTTCTTCTAAACCACTTAATATTTCTACTTCACCTTTTCTTCGTTCTCCTATTGTAACTACTTGTCTCTCAGCCGTAGTATTCTCATTTTCTTCAATCACCATTACCGCTTGTTCATTGCCAATTGTAATGATCGCCTCTTCTGGGACTATGACGGCTTCGCGCGGATTTTTATTGAGTATCACGCGCATCAACATACCTGCTTTTAACAAGTGATCATCATTATCGAGTAATGCTCGCGCCGTAACCGAGCGTGTTACCGGATCCACACGACTGTCGACACTAGCGATATTTCCTTTGAATATAAGACCTGGGTATGCACTCGTTTGTGCTTCGATTTCTATACCTGGTTTTAATGTGGCTAGAAATATTTCTGGAATAGAAAAGTCTAATTTCATTACACTATCATCATCCACAGTCACTAAAACGGTGCCGGGTTGCGCCAGATCACCCACACTTATATTTCTAATACCTACTACCCCTTCAAAGGGTGCAACAATCCGACGTTCACTGATGCGTGAATTGATCGCTTTAATTCTCGCTTGTGCGATTCGAAACTCTCTCTCTTGTTCATCTAACACCGAATTAGATGCTGCTCCTCTTTCTACGAGTGGTCGCAGACGATTAACTTGATTTTGTGCCTCTTGCAAGCGTGATTGTTCTTCGGCTAATTCTGCTTGTTCTTGAGCGATGTCCATTTGAATTAAGACATCTCCACGATCTACTCGCTGATTGTCTTCAAAACTTATGTTAGTAATTCTTTCGGTAACAGTAGAGGTCAAATTAACGTTTTCATTAGCCTTTAATGTCCCAAGTGCTTCAATCTGATCGACAAATTCAACTCGCTCAACAGTAGCCACAAACACAGGGGCTGCTTCTTGGTTAGCAAATATCGATGTCGATAACAAACAAGTTGCAAATAAAACAATGAGATTAGATAGTCTCACTTGTGTTCTCCTCTTCCGTGTATGTGATGGGACCACCCACTGCACGAAATAATGCAATGCGTTGATTCACCAAATTAAGACGTTCAACCACTAGATCACGCTGAATAATACGTAACTCCTGTAAAGCATTTAATACTGGTAAATAATCATCTATTCCTTGCTTATAACGCGCTTCAGATTCTTCCACCGTTTTTTCTAGTATATCTATACGTATTTCGAGACGCTCAATAAATTCACGTTGACGATTTTCCTGATAGAGAGAATTCTCGACATCTTCTACTGCCTCAAGATATGTTTGTGTAAATAAAGCCAGCCGCTCTTCATAGAGAGCTTTATTCTGCTCAACGACAGCCTTGCGTCGACCCCAATCTAATAACGGTTGAACAAATGCACCTACTATAACCGCGAGAGGTCCCGAAAATTCAGAGGAGTCAGAATATCCATATGATCCATCCAAGGTAATTCTTGGGAGACGATCTGCAATCGCTGATGCGATATCGGCATCTGCCGCAGCAAGCTCATTATTGATTGCGCGTAAATCAGGGCGATTAAACAGCAAATCAATAGGCACACCGATGTTAGGCAGATCCTGATTGAAGTTTAAATCCTCGCTTTCAAAGACTCTATTTTGTCCGTCCGGGACTTCACCTATGAGCACATCTAATCGATTTTCGAAATTGCGTAAATCAGCCATGGCAAGCGGAATGAGAGATTGACTATCAGCAACACGGCTTTCTTGTTGTAATACTTCAACCGTTGTGCCCACACCATATTCAAAACGCAATTCCACTAGCTCAAGTAGATCTAAATCGGTTTTAACCTGTCGATTTAATAGATCAATTGTATTATGAGCAGCGATAGCACCAAAATAAGCGTTCGCAATTTCTGCACTTAAAGAAAGACGCAAAGCATTTAAATCTTCTTGACGTGCCATGACTTCAAAGGTATCTGCTAAGACCGCACTTGAAATTCGATTAAAGGCATCAATTTCCCATTGCAACGCTCCACCAATTGAAACTTCTCCTTGTTGCGGATCTGATCCTTCCCATGCTTTTCCAGCATCCCCTTCAAGACTAATCTGTGGCAAACGCTCACTTTCTGTTTGAATGACTAGTGTCTGCGCCTGTCTCAAACGCGCTATGGATTGCTTCACCTCAAAGTTTGTATCCATAGAGAGATCGATCATCGTATTAAGATCATCTCGATCAAAAAAGACCCACCAAGGCTCAAGTGAAATGCCCTGTTCTGATTCTTTTGATTGTGTTGATTCCTCAGAAAATGATGAAGGTATATCAACTGAAGGTTCTACCTCAAAGATATATTCATAATTAGCGCATCCAAAGAGAATAAATATTGAGCACAAATAAACTAGTAAGCGCTTAGAGTTTTCAGTTATTTGGCTAAGGAAACGCATAATGATTCTTGTCTTTGTGGGTACATTTAGGCCATGTTTACTTTGTATAATAAACAATTTAACAATTCTATTAACAACAATTAATTTAAGTTAAGTATCAAACAAAGAATTAAAATTATGAGATTACGCCTGCACCATAAAATTGCAGCCAAGAGACATGATACATAGTGGTAATTAGATATACACCTAACTTAATGTTAAATACATTATTATTCTATATGTTGCCCTATTAACCATATGAATTAACAGACAATGTTAACTCTACAATGTTCACAGATAAACAATGTGCTAAACGGATTTCTGTACAATAAACATGTAATGGATAAATTCATGGCATCTTTCACGAATACAACTCACAATATGATTTGACGACTATTCAGATAGAAATCTATGACTAATATTTTAATCTCAGGATTTGGAGACTGGGCTGGCAGCACTGCTAATCCGTCAAAAGAATTAGCTGATGCGCTTGATGGCAGTTCAATCAATGGCGCGACGATTTGTACTGTCATAGCTCCTGTGACGTTTAATAAAATGGTCGATGTCGTGACGGCTAAAATAGACAGCACTTCTCCAGATGTTGTCATCATGCTAGGAGAATATTGCGGAAGAACTATGATTACCGTAGAACGTTTGGCTCAGAATTTCATTGATGCAACGCGCTATGATTCAGGTGATGATACTGGTGCACGACCTCAGGGAGAACCGATCGCTAACGATGGACCAGTCGCTTACTATTCAACATTGCCGTTGCGCGCAATGGTAAAAGCGATGCGTGAAAGTGGTGTACCAAGCGATATCTCTGACACGGCAGGAACCTTTGGTTGTAATCTATTAATGTATGGCGTCCTCCATCACATCGCTAAAAACCAATTACCTATTAGAGCAGGATGGGTGCATCTTCCCTCGCTTCCTGCCACTGCTGCACTTGACGTTAACCTTGGCATGGCAAGCATGTCGGTTGAAACTCAACTTAAAGGTTTAAAAGCTGCCATCAACGCTATCGACGAGCATCCAACAGACATTGATGAACCAATACGCTCTAACTGGCAGTGAGACAAATCAACATCTTTAAGGATCACATTTAGCAATAGTTCAATCATGGCTTAATTATTCAAATGATATTCCAAGTCTGTGATTATGCCTTGTGTCAATTAACCAAGACTATTATAAGCCAGAGAAAATGTCTGGCTGGATAAGTCATGCATTTTCAACACCACAAATAATGTAATAACTTACTTATTCTACACAACGTTTAAAGATGACTTATAGAATCTTAACTAATGCTAAAAATATTCGATATAATAGATATAAATTAAAG
>JBCDBX010000024.1:0-22877 GCA_039182865.1 Pseudomonadota bacterium | reverse complement strand
GTGGCTGAATTTGCTGTTAGCAAAGGCTTTATGCCGGTAATAGGTTCTTATCATTGGGATATTGAACGATATGGTCGTGCTGATCCTTTACTGCAATATGAACGAAAAGAAGCTCTACATGTGTTTGAAAACATACTTGCTTCAGAAACGATACCAGCAGGATACTTTGAGAATTATATAAAAGATAATATTCAGTGGTTACAAGGCAAATCACTTTCTGCCTGTGATGCCGGTAAATACAGTATCGCAATTGATGCTTCTGGAAATGTTTCTCCATGTCTTGCATTAGAGCATTCTGGAAACTTGCTCGAAAAAAGTCTCAACGATATCTTAAATAATATGGATAAAGAGCAAATCAAGTCATGCTCGGATCAGTCACGTTGCAATATGATGTGCAGTCGAATCGTCGGTTCTGCGATGACTCGCCCTATTTCTACGCTTAGAACCCCTAATAATGTTTCCATTACTCGCTCTTAGTTAATCTAGAATTTTATGTTAGGAAAATGCTTAATCTTATTATTATTTATTGGATCCAATTCAGTCCTAGCTGATCAAATACTTATAGATGATCTTTCTAGTTATCTTTATCTTCCACCTCCCAAGGTGACACTTACTGCTGATGATGAATATAAACTAGAGAAAGGTCATTACATACTTAAGGAAATTTCAGTTAAACATGAACCAACACATCTCATTATCTTTAGAGTGCAAGCATCAAAACAAGATATCTGGAAAACTATAACTAATTATCCTGCGTACCCTAATTACATTAAGAATGTTAAAAAGACTAATGTTTATCAACATGGAGATAATCATTATTATGTAGAGTTTGGGCTTTCACATTGGTTATTAGGCAAATACACTTATTTTGTTAAGCACTACTTATCTGATGATTCCTGGATGAAATGGACACTTGATCCATCCAAGCAATCAGATTTTTCGCTATCTTTAGGTTATTGGCAAGTATTACCTGTAAAGCAAAATTTGAATTCATTTGATATCGTTTATTCGGCAGACCTAAGATTCCAACAGGCTAAGTCTGCCTTTACGCGAAATCGGGTCATAAAAGCAGGTTTAAAACAAACAAGCTTTTGGGTACGACGCGAAGCAGAGTCGCAATAAAGTTTTGTTACAAGGGTTCTATTTTTTCAAGTTCTTGTATAACGTCATCTATAATCGCGGCTAAGACTTTTTCACCTTTGTTATGACTTGCAAATGTCGGGTTACCCATCGAGCCTGAGGGCGAATAGTTAGGCTTATCAGGATTTGATTTATTTAATGGGCCTCTCTTAATATTCTCTAAACCTGGTTCTGCTTTGTTCATATCAACATGTTCAGAATCTATCGCGAGCATGATAGAGGTTTCTATTTCATCCGCATGACCACCCGCATGTTGTTCTTCCAGTTCATTAATAACTGTCTGCACTCGTTTGCCAGAGTAAACATTAATTAAATGTAATCTGTCTCTAAAAGGCGAATCAGCAATGACCTTTTCTAAAGGTTTAATCGTGCTGATTCCAGTATTAAGAATAGCAATAGAATTGCTACCATGTTTAGCGATGCTTTCAATGATATCCAGCATCGCTAACCTAAAGGCATTTTCTGAAATCGACCAACTGCCTGGGTATCCGGTAAACGCAGGATAATAGCCATAGCTAACCACGGGCCATATGATGGATGGGACTTCTGATGATACTCTCTCACTAATCCATTTCGCTTGAACAAAATCTGTGTTTAAAGGTAAGTGTGGTCCATGTTCTTTACAGATTGCACCAATAGGTAATAAACATAGTATGTTTTGTTCAATAGCATGCTGGACATCTAACCATGTAGCATTCTCTACAAGGAGTGATTGATCTTTATGCATAGAAAGCAGTCTAGCATAGGCATTTAAAGTGACTAATTATTCTTTTTAGCCGCCATTAACCTTGCATCAATCGTTTCCGCCCAATAACTCAAAATATCATCCATGGGTGACCAATCCGAATCACTAGTGGATTCACTTCGCGTATCAGCAACTTCATGTTTGTCAATTGCAGCCACTAATCTTTCACCACTTTCTGAGTCAAGAATTTCCATCTCCATTTGCGCAGAGAATACATCGACTGTTTGACTGGTGACTTCACGATAAGCCGCATTACCAAGTTCCCAAGCTAACTTAACCGGAAGTAGATTGATAACTTGTATATAGTCAGGCTTCTCTTTTGACACACCTGTGATAGCAATACGCATATTCATCACATTCGGTCCTGCTTTTTCAACAATCTTATAATTTTGACCTAAAGATTCTTGTAACTTTTGCAGCAGAGTATCGGTGACGAGTTTCATCTCATTAGGGTCAATGCCTTGATATTCAGAATCCGGTGCCAACCAAACTTCAATGGGTGAGAATACAATTGCATCATACTTATTTAAAAAAGCGATATCCTCATGAGGCGGCTTAATCCAGACCTCAGCCTGAGATTGGGTATTCAAGACTTCGAAATCATCATAGTTACCTAAAAAGCCGCTGTAGCTATGCGTTTCAGCCATTTGGTGTTCTGCTTGGTGCTGGTCTGCAGCAGCCACACTTATTAAAAAACAATAAGAAATAACACTTAGTAGAATAGTTTTTATCATGTTTTTCCTCTTATAGTTATGTATTGAAAAGGTTTTGCCAAATATCTGACGGTGCAGAATGAAACAATAACCTTACTAAAATCATATATCTTTATGATTTGCTTCGCCACATAAGCCTCCAAATTGGCACAGTAATTAGCGGTGATTTAATAAATTCCTGTAGTTAATATAAACTAGGTTTGTTCTCGAACGTCTTGAATGTTATCGAGTATTTACGATTTATTTGTCATACAATGCTAGATAGCTCTAGGACTCATTGCTTTATTAAGAATTATTGGGCTATCTTTTAAATCTTTACGAATTTTCCAGGAGACGTTTGTGAAATCACTTATTCTCGTTATTAGTTTTAGTTTGTTGATTACACCGATATATGCCGATGACTTCATCGTTTATCCAAACAAGGGACAATCCGAAAAACAAATGGAAAAAGATAAATTTGCTTGCTATACCTGGGCAAAAGATCAAACTGGATTTGATCCAATGAATATTCCTGAAGCCACTTCAGCCCCACCAAAAGAAAAAAAGAATAATGCCAGTGCCACACGTGGAGCCCTAGGTGGTGCTGCGGCTGGTGCCATTATAGGAGAAATTGCAGATGGCAAAGGCGGCGAAGGTGCGGTACTTGGAGCACTGACCGGTGGGCTATTTGGCAACATGCGCCGACAAAACAAAGATAAGGAAAATGAAGAAGCGCATGAAAATTGGGAAAAACAACAAGCAGCTCAATATGCGTCAAAAAGAAATACATATGACCGCGCTTACCAAGCCTGTTTAGAAGGCAAAGACTATACGGTTAATTAAAGGAATTTTCATGCGACATATCATATTCATCACTTCAACGGTTTTATTAATGAGCGTTTTTAGCGTCTCATTTGCTGATCATCATAAATCTATTCTGCTATGTGCGATTACTGAAGTCGTCGATTGTGACAGTCTAGGTAAATGCGAAAGGCAAACTACAGGCCAAGCAAACTTACCCAACTTTATTACGATAGATTTAAAGAATAATAAAATCGTTGGGGCTAATGTTGATCATAATGAGGACATTACACATGTAGAAAAGACAGAACAGAGTTTCATCTTGCAAGGCGTTGGAGAACAGGGTCGAGGATGGACAGTTTCGCTAAGTAATAATCACTCAGTCATGTCTGGTGCCGTGGTCGGAGATAAATACACATTTTCGATCTTTGGTGCCTGCAGATCAAAGTAGTTTGTAACACCCAAATTAAATTGAGCATAAGTAAAAATTCTTATATTTTTAACCTTGTGGTAAGGGTTGATTATTTGATTTAAATTTATTCCATAATTTAATAGCGGGATGTTCTGCGAGTGTTGGATGCTTAAGTGTCATAATTATCGACCCATAATTAAGCTCCCAGATATCAGCACCCACATAAAATGGCTTTTCTTTAATGGTGATTTTACTTTGCAGCAATTCACTAAGCTCGGTGTATAAAGTATGAAATGTTAACTCTTCTTTAGTCTTCATGATTTTAGTGATCACCGACCAATCTCCTGAAGGATATTTCAGTAAAAATGGTGGTCTGCACTCAGCAATATCTTTTTGTGATGGCAACATTTTATTAATCAATAATATTCTTGAATCTCTAGATATTATAGAAAGATCTAATTTTGGCGCAATGACAATCGTCTGTACAAAAGTGCCACTCCTATACAAAAACAAGTTATAAAATTTAACGCTTTTTAGCGCATCCCATAACCTTCCAATTTTCAATCAATTGTCATTGTTATTTCATAATTCCGAAGCAGCATTGCATTAAATCGATATTTCTAGAATAATCGATATATGGATAAAAAGTCTGCTGTAAATCTATTATCTGCTCTCTCAAATGAGACGCGATTAGATGTATTTCGACTGCTGGTTCAGGCGGGACCTAGCGGCCTACCCGCTGGTGAGATCTCTGAAGAACTAGGCGTTTTACAAAATACGATGTCGTCTCACTTGAACATATTGTCACAATCGGGCTTGCTAACACGTACACGTGAAGGTCGCATCATTCGTTATTCTGTGGACTACGAAGAAATGCGTTCGCTTGTGCAGTATCTGCTTGAAGACTGTTGTGCAGGTGAAAAATCTATCTGCCAACCTTTCCTACCTATAAAAGCCAGAAGTTGCTAACTGAAAATGAAGAGAATATATAACGTTTTATTTCTTTGCACTGGCAACTCGGCCAGAAGCATTTTGGCTGAAGCACTTCTAAATCGCATCGGGTCAAAACGTTTTCATGCTTTCAGCGCGGGGAGTAATCCTAAAGGTAACGTACACCCTATGGCATTACATGTGCTTAAGCGACAAAACTATATAGTTGATGACTTACGATCCAAGAATTGGAATGAATTTGCACAAGCAGACTCGCCTGACTTAGACTTTGTATTTACGCTATGCGACAGTGCAGCCGGTGAAACCTGTCCGGTATGGCCAGGACAACCCATGACGGCGCATTGGGGGTTTCCAGACCCTGCGGCAGTTAAAGGCAATGATGCTGAAATTGCTGCGGCCTTCAATGAAACCATGCGCATGTTATCGAATCGATTGAGTTTATTCATCGAACTTCCCGTGGAATCGATCGATCATTTAAGTTTACAAGAAAAACTCCATCAACTTGGCAACACTCAAGAGTAACCTAGCTTATGTCGATTTTTGAACGATACTTAACGATTTGGGTAGCTATCTGCATGATCGCTGGCATGTTGTTAGGTAATTACTCACCTGATACTTTTCAAACCATAGCCTCTGTTGAAATTGCAAAAGTAAATATTCCGGTAGCAATTTTTGTCTGGATGATGATTATTCCCATGTTGATGAAAATAGACTTTAAGTCTTTGCATCAAGTTAAACAGCACTGGAAAGGCATTGGCGTGACACTCTTTGTTAACTGGGGCGTGAAACCTTTTTCCATGGCTTTATTAGGCTGGATCTTTATTGCCATTTTATTTCGTCCTTATCTGCCAGAAGATCAAATCATGTCTTATATGGCAGGTTTAATCATACTTGCTGCAGCACCTTGTACAGCCATGGTATTTGTCTGGAGTCACTTATCCAATGGTGATCCACACTTCACACTCAGCCAAGTCGCTTTGAACGATACTATTATGATATTTGCTTTCGCACCCCTAGTCGGTTTATTACTTGGTATTTCTGCCATAACAATTCCTTGGGATACTCTTATTCTCTCAGTAGTGCTTTATATTCTTATTCCGATTTGCATTGCGCAGTGGTTACGTCACTATCTAATAAATAACAAAGGCGATGAAGGATTTAGGCATGTATTAAATATCATGAGTCCAATTGCCATCACCGCATTATTAGCAATCATCATTTTACTATTCGGCTTTCAAGGCAAGCAAATCATGGATCAACCATTAGTCATTGCCTTACTCGCGGTCCCTATCATTATTCAGGTTTATTTAACTGCGGGTATTGGCTACGGTTTGAGTCGCTACTTAAAAGTGGATCATTGTGTGGCAGCACCGGCGACTTTAATCGGGGCGAGTAATTTTTTTGAGTTAGCGGTGGCGACAGCCATTAGTCTTTTTGGAATTCACTCCGGCGCGGCATTGGCCACGGTGGTGGGCGTACTGATCGAAGTACCTGTCATGTTAACACTCGTCGCAATTGTAAATCGCAGCAAACCCTGGTACGAGAAGAATCTTAAAGGAGTCGCTTAAGTGTGATATCGATACTTAGCAGGTCTTCTATCTCTATTATTGGCAGATATACTCATATCCATTTTTGAATTTTCGATACCCAGCAATTCAAATAATTCATTCTCACTAATAACTTCTTTTTCTCTCATTACACTTAGTAAGATGCCCAATAGAAGTTCTATCTGCGCAATACTTTTCTGATTTGAAGCGATGAATATTTCAAGTTTTCTTAACGTCTGCTCATCTACAGGTGAAACACTTGGCTTATGTAAAGTATTATTTGCTTCATCTAATTTGTTTCGAGCTGTTTTTACGATATCTTCAATAGATGTCATTGTTGTCATGAATCCCTCTCAAGCATCAATATAAATTGTGAGAATTTATTCCCTAAAGGTGAAATGTATCTCATTTTTTTTACAAATTTATTAACCCAGAAAGAAGATTCAATACAGAACTAGTTGAATGAAAATTAATTAATCAAATTTATTTCTTAAAAATATTATTAAGTCTAAAACTAGTTTCATCATGCAAAAGGATTTTCATGCTGGACAATCACTAATCCACAAAATACTCAACAAGTAGCAATAAATACTATATTTATTGCATATTCAACTACTTATAATAATAACGTAGAATATGCCTCACCTGATGCTATGAACTAAAATCAGATTCTGTATAGGTGCTAGAGTTATATAAAGATTCAAAATTGATATGCGCAAACTACGCTAAGCTATCTAACTTTATGTAACGTTTCGACGTTAGCTATAAAACTACAATGTGACAAGCATTCAATATAAAAGTCCAACTATGAAAAAATATACTCTGTTTACCATCATAATTTTCATTACTCTGTGCGTCACTCAACTCACGCACGCCGATCGCATTGTTTATAAAGAAGGTCACTCGGTTTCAGGCACGAACCTTTCTTTAGAGAATGGCAAATTCACGCTAGAAGTAAGTCCAGAAAAAACCATAATGGTCGATACTGCAGACATTTTAGCAATCGATACAGATGAGCCGGTCAAAATCATCTTCAAAAATAATGATGCTTTAACCGGAAGAATAGTCATTGGGCAGGATAATAAGCTAAATATTCTAACGGAAAAGTTTGGTGAAATTAATAACATTAGGTTGAAAGAAATCCATGAAATTGAAACACTTACAAGCAATACCTCACTAAGTGCTCAAAATAAACAAGACGAAGTTATTTTATATTCAGGCGATCGCCTGTTAGGTAAAATTAAAGAAATTGATGAAAAGAATCTTATCATCTCTACTTCTTTTTCTGACAAAGACTTAAACATTCCTCGCGATAAAATTGCCACCATCACAACAAGCCATCCTTTAACGGTGATGTTTTCAGATAATGATTACATCAGTGGTGAAATCCAGCCTACCAATGACGGTGATTGGGCGGTCATAGATGAACAAACTGATCAGAAACGCATATTCAGTTTCTCGAATGTGCAAGAAGTTATTCAAGGTGATCCAAAACAAAAATTAATTGAAGAGCAAAAATTCAAATACAGTGGTAACGTAAATATCGGTATCGAGTTAGAAAGTGGCAATACCGATGAAGATACCTATTCATTTTCTACAAATTTACGCGCACGCAACCCTGATCATCGATTCACTTTTAGAGGAAACAAACTATATGAAAAGACGGATGGTGAAAGAACGGAAGATGAAACATTTGCATCTTTAAAGTATGACTACTTCTATTCTGAAAAGTGGTTCATGTTTGCCAGTACCAGCTTTGAACAAGACAGAATCGATTTTCTAAAACTGAGATCTTCCTATGCGGTCGGGGTCGGTTATCAGTTCTATGAAACAAAAGATCTATTTTTGTCTGTCGATGCTGGTCCCGCCTATGTTATAGAAGATTTTGACAATCAAAGTGATAACGATTTCGCCAGTATGCGTTGGGGAGTGGATTTTGAGTATCAAGTTGCAAGCTGGGCACGTTTCTATCATTTTCATGATGGATTATTTGGTTTGGAAGATACCAATGACACGATCATTACTAGTCAAACAGGATTACGTTTTCCTATTGCTAAAAACTTTAATATCACGGCACAAGCCAATATTGATTGGGAAAAAGATCCACCGCCTGATGTGAGCACTACAGATAAAGAATATCTACTAACGCTAGGATATAGCTTTTAGATTAAGATTTTTCAGATAAATTTTCTGAGTCAGCAGCCAGTTGGCAATGTTCCAACCGAGCGAAGCGCCAATTGGCAAACTTTCGGTAAATCAATCGAGCGCATTGTTTGATGATAGGTAATGAAACAATAAACCCTAATATTTTCCATCGACCCAAGTTATTCCAAATAAGAATGAAAGCATCGACACCTCTATGAAGTGTATTAGTGACATCTTTAGCGTGGAGCGATCTTAATCCATCGGACAGAGAGATACCCTCTTCTTTTAATTCTGCAGCATATTGCGGTTGCGTGACATCTTTCCAATCAAACACGCCGGCAGGTGCAATCTTTCTGTAGTGATTAATCTCTTTGGAGCACAAACCACATTTTCCATCGTAGTAAACCTGAATCATAGTGTGCCAGCTTTGATTAGTGATTTGTTTTTTGTTTCATAAAGACTTGATGCCATAACAAGAAAGCGAATATTGTTATCGCATAAATGAATAAAATATGAATTTCTACAAGTTGATTCAAGAATGCGTCAAAATAACGTTTTGTGCCTGAGAAGTTATCGTTACCTGTAATGAATGACGTATCACTCGAAGCCTCAAGAACAGGCGTACATTCATTTGTCACATGCTGCGATGCCATCATATATGGCACCAAAAAGAAAAGTGTAAAAAGCCCATAAAGAGTGAGTAATTTCATCGTCGATGTCTTGCGAATAATTCGTAATTTTCTATATTACTTGATCGTTTAATATAGCTTATCAAGGAGAGCAAACTCAACTTAGGGGATAGTAAGAACCTATACGAGAATTTAATTTATATATTTAAAGAATGAATACTTTACTGACGAGATTAAAAATTAATTAACGATACTAGTCGAAAGAAATAGTCGCAAAAACACCATAAACACGCTCGTCTCCGATATATGCACCCTGATTGATATCTCGACCAGTCAGATATTCTTTATCAAATAAATTTTTGATCTCACCAAAAATTGTAAAATTGCCACTGTAAGTCTCATAACCCAACCGAACATTGGTCACTGCGCGACTATCAACTTTATTACTTTGCAGATTTGCAACATCAGATGTTGCAAAATAATCTGATAAATAATTTATATCACCACTAATATAAATACCATTGTCAAAGTAATATGTCGACAACAGTGAGGCTGTTAATTCTGGTGCTTCGGAAAATTCATTCCCTGAAAAATCACCCAAGTCCCCTGCATCAAAATCCAAAAATTTTGTCTTTAACAGGCCTAGATTAAAACTTGCAAAAAAGTTACCTGTAGGTAAGTAATCAAATGATATCTCTGAACCATAAAGTTCAGAACTACCAGCATTTGCTACCACGGTAATCGGTACCGTTATATCAGGACGAATACTGATTTGTTGATCTGTCCAGTCATAGTAGAAGATATTCGCATTTGCACGTAGCGTGTCATCTAACCACATGCTGCGGAATGATAGTTCATATGCCCATAAAAATTCTGGATCAACTTCTGTGAGTTGCGCAAAAGTTTCTACTCCGCGATCAATGAAACCACCACGATAACCACGGCTTGCCGTCAAGCCTACCGACATACGATCTGTAATATCGTACACGAGACCGGCTCTGGGTAACCAAGCGGAATACTCGATAGTGTCATCAGCTCCAATCAAGCCCTGACGATCAAACTCAGTGTAATCTACTTCTTCTACGTCATATCTTAGACCAGCAAGCAAACGAAATTTCTTGGTAAAGGCCCACTCCATCTCTGTATAAAATGCACGATTAAAGCGTTTTGTTTCTGACTCTAAATTTTGGAGAGTGGATGTAATAAAGTTACCCGTAGGTGTTGCAGTTGGAACACTAACCACTGTACCCGGCGCGCTACATCCAGGTGAATCAGATAAGGCATAAGTACCATCAAAATCCCAGACATACTCATTGTCACCAATCTGTGCCGCGGGATTCCCCGCGAATAAGTCAAATGTATTATCTGCGTTAAACTGTAGATTACCGCTAAACGGAATCAAACCCAAACCAAAAGCGCTTGCATCGTAAGTAAAAGCGACATCATAAGAACCATCAATACTGACAGGCGTACCATTGTTGAAATTAATGTTCCCCGCAGAAGGCACTGCTGAAGTATCGTAGCCTATATTGAGAATGCTATCGTCATCAGCAACGTATTGATCGAAGTCAAAAAGACCTCCTTGAAGACTTGCCGATTCATTACCGACACCTGTAATGGCTGAAGAATCATAGGTCGCATCTCCCACACCTGCCCAGTTCCCTTCTGAAGGAAATACATCTGCGCCCGCACCGATCTGAACAAGATTAGGTAATTCACTTATTAAGAAAAAGCCATCAAGCGCAGGACTTCCATTAAATCCTTGATCGATCTGCGCAAAACCATCAGAAAGATATTCAAACCAGCGGCCATCCGGATTGGCCGTGATGTCAACATTCACACATTCATCACCCTCGATTGTAGTATCCGTAAAAGTTATTGTTGTCTCTGGTACGAGTGTTTGCACAAATGAATCACGTTCGTTTTTATATCGTCCAATAAAGCCACCCGCTAAAATTCTAAAGCGGCCATTTTGACTAGTATAAGTGGCACGTAGATCTTGCGAAAAATCAAAATCCTCGCGCTCTTCGTCTCGTGTAACGGTTGGTGCTGGTGCGTCGAATTTAGTTTTAGTTACTGTGTAAGTGGATACAGAGGTTAATTGTAGGTTTGAATTTACCGCATAGTTCATATCAAAAATGTAGTTATCAACATCATTAATACGCGTTTCAATACTTTCAAAACTATTAGATAAGGTTCTTTTAGAAAAGCCCGCTGGAGGTTCCAGATCTACCGCCGTAATTGCCGGATCATCATGTGCACTTGACCAGGTAAATTGTGCGTTAAATTCAGGTAATGCTGTCGGATTGAAACTCAGCTTTGCTCTTGAGTTATAGAAGTCTTCATTATCCAAGAACTCAAGGCTTGGATCGAGGTAATCAATATTCTTACTTTTATCTAATTCTTCATAAGCAAAACGAAAGGCAAATTGCTCTCCAAGAGGGGTATTAAACATTACAGCACGTTCACGGCCCTCCGTATCAAAACCTAAGCGAAAACTAGTCTCAAAAAATGGAGCAGGATCATTGGTATTGACCAATACTGCGCCTGCTAATGCATTTCTTCCAATAGCAATTTGTGGACCCCGCAGTATTTCAATGGACTCCACATCCCAGACACCTCTTCCACCTTTTCGAGTCCCTTCTAAAGATTGCGCCGCTCCATCTAGGACAAATGAAGATAACGGCGTTTGATTGCCTCCAGGTGAGCCAACTCCTTCAGAGTTAATCCCTCGAATAGTAATTCCATTATTGCCATTGTTGGATGGCGAAAAATTAACATTTGGAGCCAGCCTGAATGCATCTCTTAAATCTTCAACACCAGCTTCTTCGATTTCATCTTGGGTAAACACTGTCACGCTATCGGTCGTTTCTTGTAAGTCGCGCTCAACTTTTTGACCAGTGACAGAAATAGCATCAAGAATAATTTCGTCAGAGTCGTCTTCATCATTTTCTTCAGCATTTAATATTTGCTCGAAATACAAAAAAGATATTAAGCAAAGAAAAAAAGAAAGTTTCAGAAAGCCGCTTTTAATCAAAACAGCAAAATTGAAAGTCGGATGGACACTCACTTTGTTACTCGACAAATGATCACAATTTGCAAACACCTAGCTTGCAACTAAAGTTACTGAATTGAAAATTTAACAACTTAATACTAATGGAGCCTGCGAAGACCTATTCCAGCAAACAACATGAAGCAAATTACTATTACATAAAAAGGAATAGGAACAGCCGCCTGTGCAGGCCCAGATGATTGCACCGCATCGATTGTTCCGGTGCGATTTAGTATCAAGCGTATATCAGGAATTGATCCAAGTGTAGTTTGCTCGTCAATTTCAAACTGGAATGTATTGCCGGAAAAGTTAAGGTTACCTGTTACAGTTGAAGGTATTCCTTCTAATATTGTGCCATTAAAAGCTGCCTGTGTAACATTCAAGGATACTGTTACACTGAAGTCAATAGACACCAGTACACCATCCTGAAATGTCAAACCATTACCAGTTATATTTGACCAATCTAAGCTTACTGTGTTGGCGAATTCGTTAAAGTTGGTACGACCCTCTGGGCCGAATGGAGGAACATCTTCCATTGTACCGGGTAAATCTGTTCGGTTGGTTGATCTGAAGTCTGCTCCACTAAGTGACATATTAATATTGGCAGCATCAATGACTTCTTGACCCACACCAGTGATATCATTTTCATCATAGGTGATCGTTCCAATATTGAATTGACTAAAGTCTGCATCTTCAGACAAACCCTCAGTGAAGCTACTTTCAACATCTTCAAACACTCCTGGACCTGTTGGGTGCAATGGATTTGGGTAGCTTAAATTAAATCGGTAGGGTTCAACCGACATAAAAAATACAATAACGGGGTCTTCAGGTTCGTTATCGATATTTTGAGGATCGTCATACTTAGGGTAGTCAAAAAACTTTGGGTCAGTAGGAATAGTACTAGGTTCGGTAATTGGTTCGGCGTTAAAGCCAACTATCGCGAAATAACCATCAGCGTCACTACCGCTTAGATTCACAGACGCTGCAAACCCCAATGATGGTATTAGACAGACAAAGCATAAAACTGAAAGACGGGTCACAAATACACACATATCTACTATGGCCATGGGTTTATGCACTGATCTTCTCTCCAAGATTCCTGGACTCATCCGGAATTCAATTCTGCAATAAATATAATTAGGAATGGCCTTATGGGTTATAGTGTCTTGTTAATGTTGTGTTACAACATTACAATTTTTATAGCCTTTCTAGGCAAATACTTTAATTCCTGCACTGAATGATGTCAATGCAAATGAGAAGTATTGGTATTCATATACCTAACATCTATCCTTCTCAATAAAGTCGTCAATTCACGACATCTAATGACTTATTTCCCCTAGATTAAATAGGTTATGTTAGTAATTTAAAAAATAAAGTTAACCTTTTGCAATAAAATATGTTGACACAAACTTATGATTTAACAGGTAACCAACACTGAGTGATTACAATTAATTCATGAATTTTAAGTGATTTTTTAAATTTCGGATGTTTGACTTAACTGTGATTGAATCAATAACGTCAATTCATCTTATTCTAATTAGATAAGCCTAAAATGCTCAAACCCGCAAATTAATTTACTCAGTTTATGGCCAGGCCAACATTAAGCTCGCAACAATTAGTATGTGAGTGGTTAATTTTAGTAAATAGTAACGAATATCATTTGTATTGATACAATCGTCCTGTCAAAATGCCACCAAAATTGTTGGCAATAATCGAAATATTTCATTGATTGACAACTATTTACCTAAACAATCTCAAAACTGCCTAATCAATTGGTTGACGAATGAAGCACATATTCACTACATGCATTGCAGCATTACTTAGCAGTGCCTGCTCACTGACACCTGACTATCAACGTCCAGATGTGAATGCATTGATTGGTGATGAATTTGTAGAATCGCAATCAAGCGAACTGCCTACCGAAACATCAAAAATTCGATGGTGGCAAGGCTTCGACGACCCAATAATTGATGAGCTCGTCAATACCGCACTTAACCATAACATTGATATTAAAATCGCCGCCGCAAATGTCATGGAGAGCCAAGCGATTGCAAAATCAGCCGTGGGCGATCGATGGCCTGAAATTGGCACCTTGCAGTCTGCAGAGCGAAACTTCACCGGCAATAACACAGGTTCAAGTTTCAACGCCGGTCCTGATCGCGTCTACACCACCAGCATCACATCAGGCTTAGGTGTCGTTTGGCAAGCAGACTTATTTGGAAAATTGCGCAGTGAAGCCAAGGCGGCCTATGCTGACTGGCAAGTTACAGAAATGGATCGCATCGCTATTACTCATACCGTCATTGCAGATGTCATTCGTCAACGCGTACAACTTGCTATTGCATTGCAAAAGTTGGTTGTTGCAAAAGACATTCTGGCCAGCCGAGAATATACTTATAAAATTGTGAATGGGCGTTATTCCCGCGGTGTCGCAACTACCTCAGCGGTTGATCTTCGCCTTGCCAGAGAAAATCTATATTCTGCCGAAGCCGATATCCTTGCACTCGAACAAGATGCATCTCTTGCGCAACATGCACTGGATGTTTTACTTGGGTTAAAACCCAGCTCTGAATATTATTCAACGCTCGAGTTAAATCAGTTACCTGATCTCAATGATGCGATCACGGATGTGCCCGCTCAATTACTAGATCGTCGTCCTGACCTGCGTGCCGCAGAATTCAGAGTCATTGCCAGTAATGAACGATTAGGTGTCGCTATTGCAGACTTATTTCCTTCGCTCACGCTATCTGCTGATATAGGTTACCGAGGTTCTGAAGTATCAGAATTATATAATCCAGCTACCTTATTTGGTCGTATGCTGGGTGAGTTAACCGCACCTATATTTAATGGTGGTAAGTTGCGCTCAGATCGCGATGCAGCAAGAGCAAGGTTAGAAAGCCAGGCGCATCAGTATGCCAATGAAATTTTAATCGCGATGCAAGAAGTCGAAGACTCTCTGGTGCAAAACCATAAACTTAAACTACGGCTAGCAAAGCTTAATGAGCAAGTAATAGAAGCTCGAATGGCAGAACAGCTTTCGCGTAATCGTTATGCCGTCGGACTAGAAAATTTACTGACAGTGTTAGAAACTGAAAGACGCCGAAGAAATTCAGAGGACTTACTATTGTCTGTCGAACAAAATTACTGGAATTCTCGTGTAGACTTATATTTATCACTCGGTGGAGATTGGTTGGAGGATAGCTATTATGATCAAGTCGCAGCAAGTGAGTAGTTTTTAATATGAGCAAATTTTTCCAAGCCTATCATTGGGTCATTCAGCCCCTTATCGTGATACTTATACTCGCGTTTGGTTTCATCGGCGCAATGAGTTTTTCGTTATTAAAAGAATCTCCAGAAAAATCGAATACTGCAAGTTTTGCCCCACTTGTGAGAGTACTAGAAACATCGGTTAGCAATGATCAGATTGTTATCGAAGGTAATGGCACCTTACAAGCACGAACTCGAATTAATATAGCGCCTCAGGTTGGAGGTAGAATTAGTTACGTTCATCCTGGCCTGCGTGCAGGCGGGGTTTTTAAAGCAAATGATGTGTTATTAAAAATCGAACAAATTGAATATCAGTTGGCGGTTACGCAACAAGAAGCGGAAGTTGCACAGGCCAAAACAACTTTGCAATTAGAAAAAGCAGAAGCTGAGGCATCACGACAAGAATGGCGAGAAATTCATCCCGATAAACCAATCCCTACACTTGTGAGTAGAGAACCCCAAATTGCTGAGGCGGAGGCATCGTTAAAGTCTGCTGAGGCCAAATTAGCATTAGCACGACTAGACCTTAACAGAACACAATTAAAGCTTCCCTTCGATGGACGCGTAGTTGAATCATTCGTCGACATCGGAGAAATTATCTCATCTAATCAAGACATCGCTATTGTGTATGATTCAGGACATTATGAAGTCACCGTGCCGATGAATCTCGAACAACTCAATTGGATAGAGGTATCAGATAATGCAGACGATCAAGAAAAGTATGATGTCAGCATCACTATTAACATCGGTGAAAATGCACATAAGCTCAAAGGCAAAGTCGTCAGAATAGAAAGTGAACTTGAAGAACTTTCACGCTTTGCACGCATCATTGTGTCATTGTCATCTGACAGCATACCTGAAAAATTGAAACCCAAGATACTGCCTGGCTTATTTGTTAATGTTTCAATAGATAGTCATCAATTTGCTGAAGTTACCACACTGCCACGAGCTAGTCTTCGACATGGCAATATGCTTTGGACGATTGAGGATGGTAAATTGAAATTTACCGAACCCAACATCGTCTATAAAACCGATAGTGTCATATTTGTTAACAATCTCAAACCTGGTACGAAAGTTATTATGAGTGACTTGTCTGTCGTTACTGAAGGTATGGGATTGCGTGTGTCGACTGATTCTTAAATTTAGTCGTGGAGAATAATCAACAAGGAATATTTGCATGGTTTATTAATAATCATGTCGCTGCTAATTTATTAATGGTGTTGTTAATGGCTGGAGGTTTTATGTTGGCTGTTAACATGCAAATGGAAATCTTTCCACGCATAGATCCTCGCATCATTACGATTGATGTCCCCTACCCTGGATCTACACCTCAAGAAGTCGAAGAAATCATTAATCGTCGTGTCGAGCAAGTTGTCACAGGGCTGGATGGCGTAAAAAAAATACGATCTTACGCGAATGAAGGATCAGGATTAATTCTACTCGATCTGACTGACGACGCAGACAAAAGCAAACTACTGGAAGAAGTGAAAACAGAAGTCGAGGCGATGGAAGATTTCCCTCCTGAGGATGCCGACGACCCTAGCATTAAAATATCAGACCCCAATCGATATGTAATGACCATTGCACTTTATGGTGATGCCTCAGAGAGGACACTACGAGAGCTCGCCTTCTTTGTACGCGATGACTTGACGGCCATCGATGGCATATCCATTGCAGAGGTATTTGGTGTTCGCGATTATGAAATCGCAGTAGAGGTCAGTGAAGCAAATCTACAAAAGTATAAATTGAGTTTTAATGAAGTCGCCGATGCGGTTAGAGATTACTCCATCAATTTACCCGGAGGCACTATTCGTACCGAAGCGGGTGAAATTCTTCTTCGAGCTGACAATCAAGCTTATCGACAGAGTGACTTTGAAAAACTAATCCTCCGAACAAACCCAGATGGCACGGTATTGAAGCTTGAGGATGTTGCAGACATTAAAGATGGCTTTGAAAACATTGAAACACTCAGTTTGTTTAATGACAAACCATCAGTGTTTATTGACGTATTGCAAATGGGTGAAGAGAGAATCTTAGATGTAGAAGAAAAAGTTAAGAACTATGTAAGTAATCTTTCATTACCTAATGGCGTTTATGCAACGACCTGGTACAACAATGCAGATCCACTACGTAGTCGTATTGAACTGTTAGTGCGAAATGGTCTTTTGGGCCTAGTACTCGTTTTTGCAGTCCTGGTGTTATTTCTGAATTTTAGATTGGCATTCTGGACCACTATGGGAATACCAATCTCTTTCCTTGGCGCATTTCTGTTAATTTATTTAGGTGGCGGCACAATTAACATGATTTCTTTGTTTGCTTTCATCGTTGTGCTTGGCATTGTGGTTGATGATGCCATTATTGTCGGTGAAAGTATTTTTTCAAAGTATGAAGAAGGAATGAAACCTGCTCATGCGGCCTTGGCAGGCTTGCGTGATGTGATGTCGCCCGTCACGGTAGGTGTATTGACGACGATCATTGCATTCTTACCTACATTTTTTTCCAGCGGTATTCTGGGCCAAATAATGGCTGTGATTCCTCTGGTCGTTGTTAGCGTCTTGCTAATGTCGTTGGTTGAAGCTTTTATCATTTTACCCGCACATCTATCCAACGTTAATCTTAAAACTCAATCAAGTGTGTTGACACTGATTCAAACTAAGCTACGTAATGGCCTGAATATTATTATCGAAAATTATTATATTCCTCTGCTAAGGCATTCGCTTAAAGTTCCCTATATAGTCGTTGCAATCGCGATTGCCTTGTTTATGCTGACCATGGGCGCCATAAATGGTCAGCTGATTAAAACCGTTTTATTTCCATCGATTGATGCAGATGAAATAGTCGCGACGATTCGACTACCAAATGGAACACCAGCTCAAGAAACAGAGTTAGCCTTGCGTCATATGATAGACCAAGCATCTTCATTGCGTGACGAATACAAAGAGCAACTTCCAGAGAATTCTGAGTCAATCATAAAAAATATTTCTGCTAGTCTTGGTTCACAACCATTTGCAGAACGCTCTGAAGGTAACACCTCGCAATATTTAGGCTCTAATTACGGCGAAGTAACAATAGAACTGCTACCTGGTGAGGAAAGGTCATTTAGTACTAAGCAAGTCGAGGCGAGGTGGCGCGAGCTGATTGGTGATATACCAGGCGCTGAAATTGACTTTATCAGTGATATTTTTGAACCTGGTGCTGATATATATGTTGAGCTCTCCCATGCTGATTTTGAAAAGCTATTACTCATTTCGAACCAACTCAAGAATACACTCAGTTCATACCAAGGTGTTGTCGACATATCTGATAACTTTAACCCTGGAAAACCGGAATTACAGTTAGAGCTCACTGATGTAGGACTTGCATCTGGACTTACCCTAAGCGAGCTAGCAAGACAGGTACGCCAAGCTTATTACGGCGAAGAGGTACAGCGCGTGCAACGTGGTCGCGATGATATTCAAGTATTGGTTCGCTATTCAGAAACTGAAAGGGAATCCCTTGGTAGCATTTATGATATGCGTATACGTCTGGATGATGCGACTGAAGTTCCTTTACGCATGGTAGCCAATGTCACACAAGGCCGAGGATTCTCTCAGATTGAGCGCGCAAATGGTCGCCGTGTTGTGGATGTAACTGCGAGCGTGGTTGAAGATATCGCGAATAGCAATGAAATTAATCAAGATCTGCGCGATAACATACTGCCCACACTTAAAGCCGAGTTTCCTAGTTTGTTATATTCGATTGAAGGCGGACAAAAAGAAGAAGAAGAGAGTTTTAAAGGTTTGTTGAAAGCGCTCGTGGTAGCACTGATTGGAATTTTTTCATTACTGGCCGTACAACTTAAAAGCTACACTCAACCTATCATTATCATGTCTGTGATACCCGTTGGATTTGTGGGTGCCGTAATTGGACATGTCATTCTTGGATATGATGTAAGTTTATTTTCACTCTTTGGTATTGTCGCATTATCAGGCGTCGTCATAAATGATTCTCTTATCTTAATGGACATGATAAATCGTCAGATGCGGTCAGGTGAAGCCACGATAAATGCTGTCATAAATGCGGGGAAAAGACGTTTCCGACCAATTTTATTCACCACATTGACCACATGCGCAGGACTATCACCGATTATCATGGAAAAAAGTTTACAGGCCCAATTTCTAATTCCCATGGCGATTAGTCTTGCTGCGGGTGTCGTCTTTGCAACGCTCATTACCTTAATATTAGTCCCTGCCCTATTTGTTATTCAGCAGGAGATTATTAATTACGTGCATAAACTCAGAGCTAATTTAAGTATCTCGACAAATTAAAGCTTAGTACCAAGCATCAAGCGTTAATCCTAAAATTCTCTAAATCTCCAAATGAGAACTATTGCTATTTGGAGAAACTTACTCTATTTTGCTATCGCTAATTTCAATCAAGACTAATTATCACAAGCTTAAAGATTGAATAAAAATAGAAGGGAGAAAGAGAATGACAAAACATATTTGGGCTGCACTGGTGAAGGCATTGTTATTTATCACTCCTGTCATTGCCCACTCCAGCTCTTTTTCGATCATTGGCGATAATACTAATAACTATACAACCACCCTTGGTAATATCATCATACAGCAACCTAATTTCACAGGGGGGCCTGGCGGTTCCCGCGGATTTATCACATTTACTAACGCCACATACACTTTGGCAGAAATGGGACCGAGCTTTAGTCAAATTGGTGGTGGCAATAGTCCTGATAGACCCTCGGCTTTTGTGAACAATACATTAGTTTTTCATATTCAAGACACTACTTCGAGTGCTTCGTATGATGCGGTGCTCACATTTTGGCAACCACCTCAAGGAGGAAACGTGGGTGGACTGGGAGTACGACCAGAGCCTTTCAATAATGCGGGCTTTGTGATGCAGATTACGCCAGTTATATCAGATGATCCCATGATTTCATCTGTAAAGGTTCCAGCTACACCGTTGGGATTCTTAATGGTAGCAACACCATTATTGCTATTTTTAGGTATCAAAAAACTGAAAAACACTTAAGGGTATATTAACGCTATATTTTTGATGTTTATTCAACCACTTACTTAGCAATTTCATGTCAAAAGAAGATTAAATTCAAAAAATTTCATATCAGCTGTACAAACAACGCTGCACTCAAAATTAGCATTTTCTCTTTAGCTTCAGTTCTTTATAAATCACCTCAAGATATCATTGAATATATTTAACAAATAATAAGAATCATTATCATTGACATTACCGTTCATTTGCACTAATTTGTGATCCAATTATCAAAAAATTACTTAAATTACATAATAGATATCAACTATTTACAGATATATCTATTACAAATATTAATAGTTTGGGAGAACTACAATGAAGCTATCAAAGCTACTCATCGCGACAACATTTATCATTTCAGGCGTCGCACATTCCGCTTCTACATTCCAACTAGATTTAACTGCAGATGGTAGCAGTCAATTTAGAGATGTATTTTCAAACGCTTTTGCACAAATTGATAAACCATTTAGTGGCAGTCAGGTGAACGATGGTTTCTTCTGTATTGGTGATGATGGCGGCGCACTTTGCACTGGTCCTGGCGTTGAAATTGGTGGCGGTTTTGATGTATTCCCTAACGAGTCTGCGTTTACCAACGTAGGAACTCTTGAATATGATAATACAGGTATCACTGGAACAGGCGTTGAGATTGCTAACATCACTGGACTAATGAATCCCAATTTTAACCAACATGTAGCAAGCATTAATGTATTTGGAGCAGTATTTGACACTGTAGTTAGTGGTATTTCTGGTACAGTCACTTTATTTGATGGTTCTGTTTCAAGTATAAACTTCAGTTCATTAATTCAGTTTATCTACCCAGGTAGTGGCCTATCTGGCAACCAACCTCTTCCATTCACCGGTTCTTTTTCTATTGTTGACAACCTATTTGCTGTCTCGATTCTTGGTGAACAAATTCCATTTGGAGATGGCTTTTTTATTCAAGAATGGGAGTTAACAGGAACTGTAGATAACCTTACACCTGTCCCAGTTCCCGCTGCGTTACTTCTATTCCCTTCAGCACTAGCTTTACTAGGATTCTTTCGCAGACAGAAACAACTACAGAATTAATTTGGTCACGAGTCAGTAAACATTTTAAATTAACTTTATCTCAATAAGGAGAAACTCATATGAAGATGCGTCTTATTGCGGCTAGCCTACTGACAATGTTTATCTGTCAGCAAGCAGTTGCACAAGATAGTGCGGTAATTAACTTTACCGCTGAATTAAAAGAAGGTGGTTACTCTGGAGTACCAGCTCTGGATCCTTTCACAGAAGGCACACCAACTTTTAATTTAGCTAATGTTGATGATTCTTTTGGCCTGGGTTTTCAATCTAGCCAAGATTATTTGAAGTTTAATGGTCAGATTGTGATTTCTGATTTCAGAGGTGACGGCACATACTTAATTGGTGGTGATAACGGTGAAGCAGGTGGTGTCTACCTGGTATCTCCTTTACTCAACCGTGTTGAAGCAGTTTCTCTACGAACTGAAGGAGCTATCACCCAAGCAAGCGCAGATCTGGGCTTTGGACGCAGTGATGGAAATCCATCTCAAAACAGAGATGATATTTATCTACCAGACTTCAGTCCAAACGGCGTGGCAGCTGTAACGGTTTTAGGAAATCAAGTCAGCCTAAACTACTTACTTGACTTCAATACACTCCCTGACACCAATGCTCAGTTTTTAAGAGGTGGAGACACAGATACAGAAATCAGCGACGTACTTGCAGCGGCAAATGCGCAATTCGAACATATTGGTTTTCTCGGCAAAGGTGTTGCAACTCCTGACGTTCAAGCCAAAGGTCCTAGTGCATCTACACCATTTGGTGCATATGACGAGCTTGACCCGCTTGTTTCGGGCAATCTTAGCAACACAAATGTTGATACAACACTACAAATCTTAAATCTTGAATTTGATGCCATGAACATCTCAACCACTGGAAGATGTAGTGATCCAGAAGAAGAATGTGAATTTGTAGATCGCTCTGGTGACCTTGCCCCATTCTTTGCGGACGAAGGTGATCTCTACTTCTTCGACCTAACAGATGATGCAGTACATGCGTTTGTATCAACTACACCCGTACCACTTCCTGCAGGTGCATGGTTAATGATTTCAGGCCTTCTAGGTCTAGTTGGCGCAGCACGACGTCGTCAAGCTAAAGCTAATAGCTAAGTTATCATTTAGTCTCAAGTAGGAACCCCTGTCACTTTGTCACTGACAGGGGTTTTTTTATGTTTAATCGATAATTTTTTCAATCCGTAATTTAAATTCAAATAAATAATTCGATTCTGCATTATTAAATCTCTAGCGGACTTATCCATAGCTTAAGGCGCACTCGTCATCTTAAAAATAGTTCTCTCATAAACTATAGCGCTTGCTGCAATTCATGCACCACCACATCGCCTTGAATGACTTCGGTAGGCACTTCGAACTCTGTGACATGATTGGCTG
>JBCDBX010000023.1:0-22916 GCA_039182865.1 Pseudomonadota bacterium | reverse complement strand
CGACTTTGGGAACTCTCACCAGCGGGATCATCTTTTTCCCATTGACGGCGCAATCTAAGATCACCCTTAAATTTGATTTTTTCAGCCCAATTCAGCTTGTCAGTCGTTTTCTTGACAGCAGCAACTTTCTTTTCAGCTGTTTCTTCAATCTGAGCATCGGTTCTTTCCTTATCTGCTTCAGCAGAATTTACCAATACACTATATGCTTCATCAGTAATTGTGCCGTTGTCACGTAAAACCTTTAAAAGTTCTAGCATGGAGTCATTCGCTGCAAATGCTGGTGCTGAGACACCCAATGAGCAAATGAAGAGTACAGCCAGTGCAGATGTACGTATACCTTTGAATATCATAGTAAAACTCTCTGTAATTGATGGTTAAAATGCCTTTGACATAACGTCGAAGACACTGAATATTTGAAAGTGGGGAGGATATTTGAGAAAAGTTACATTTTCGTGACAGTCACAATAGCTTTATGAAGTTTTATGACTGTTTGGTCAGAATTCGGTCTTATCATGCTGCAATAGAACTACTAAAAGCACGTGTTCAAGCTTCTAGTCACATACTAATATGATTTATGGTCATTAATGACCTGCGTAGTTGCTCAAGGAGCAAATACTAATAAGCTGAATAAAGCTAAAGTAGACCCGATTAATGCACCGGCAAGCACATCGGTAGGATAATGCAACCCTAGAATAACTCTCGAGAGGGAAACCAGAAAAGTAAAACTCCAAACGACTGGGGCAATTTCTGGGAGGTAATAAGTAAACATAATGCTAAAAGAAAATGCATGCAGGGAATGTCCCGAAGGAAAGCTATAACGATCCATGGCAGGTGCTGCCTGTTGGATAATTGTGTTACTAACGAATGGACGCTCACGAACAAGTTTTATTTTTAGATACTTATATATTAAAACTCCTACAAAAGCCGTTAATAAAATATGCAACCCTTCATAAATTCCCTCTAATGCGTGAACATAAGCAAGATATAAAGTTAGCGAATACCAAAATAGGCCATTACCTAAACGACTAATCGCTCGGAAAAAAAGTCGCACATAATTTCTTCGGCTCGTACTATTTAATAACACACATAGACGTGTTTCTAATGCATCTGCGCGATTTAGTATATTGTTCAGCTTCATATTCATTTATAAATCAAATGTATCTCTTCTTCAGTCACTATAGACAAATTATTTGCAAAGTTTGCAATATTCATATGAATAATTTATGACATGCCTTTCCATTCATCAGCTTATCAAACAATTTTAATAAATTATTCACATATATTTCATAAGTTTGTAAAAAACCTCTCATATTCTTCTCACCCATGGATTTTAGCTTTGTCTATAGGGCTTGAGGTATGACAAATTCGGCCCCCATCAAATTAAAGAGCATTTGGATCTCTGACATACATTTAGGATTTCGCGGATGTCAGGCTCAGTCCCTATTAGATTTTCTGCATAGCACTGAGACAGAATACCTTTTTCTTGTTGGTGATATTGTTGATTTTTGGAGTTTACAAAAATCCTCCTATTGGCCACAGGCGCATACCAATGTTGTCCGATCCATTCTTGGTAAAGCCAAACACGGCACGAAAGTAATCTATATTCCAGGGAATCATGATGAGGTGATGCGTGAATATGTGGGTTACACATTTGGCAATATTGAAATTCATCAAGACTACACTTACACAACAGTTGATGGAAAAAAATTACTAATACTCCATGGTGATGAATTTGACACTATCGTTAAGCATAGCCAAATGATTGCAAAACTTGGAAGCTGGGCGTATGACTTGCTCTTACAAATGAATCAACAGGTGAACTTCTTCAGAAGAATCTTCAAACGTGATTACTGGTCACTTGCTAAATATTTAAAACTTAAAGTTAAAAATGCAGTTAATTACATAGGCAGTTTTGAAATTGCTCTCGCCCATCTCGCTAAAGAACGAGATGTTGACGGCGTTGTTTGCGGCCATATTCATCACGCAGAAGTTCGTTACATAAATTCAGTTTTATATTGTAATGACGGAGACTGGGTTGAGAGTTGCTCAAGCTTAGTAGAACATCACAATGGAAAGATAGAACTACTTTACTGGAATGAAGATTCACATCAGTTGATGCCTGATCAAGACAGATCTGTAATTGATCAAGCTGCATAAGCTTATAAAATATATCTCAATCAAAACTTATTTCGTATAAACTGTGGTTTTCACCAGTTCAACCGCATGAATTCCAAAGTAAGACTTGCTTTAGTTACAGACGCATGGAAACCTCAAGTTAATGGTGTTTGCACAACACTTGGAAAAACTTGTGACACCCTCAAAGAACTTGGACATGAAGTTCATGTTATCAATCCAAATCCTTGTAAAACGATTCCTTGCCCATCATACCCTGAAATACGCTTGGTACTCAGACCTTTCTCTTTTGTTAAACGTGAGCTTGATGGATATCAACCAACACATATTCATATTGCGACTGAGGGACCTCTGGGTCTTGCAGCGCGCCGATACTGCATAAAAAATAAACTTGCTTTCACAAGCTCATACCATACTCAATTCCCCGAGTATATTCGCAAGCGCTATCCAATCCCTCTCAATGTGTCCTATAAATTTTTTCACTGGTTCCACGGGGCAGCAACTCGATTAATGATTGGCGCACCTGCCCAACGCAGACTACTTGAAGACAGAGGTTTCGAAAATATTGTTTATTGGACCAAAGGTGTCGATACAACTCTTTTCAAGCCAGGCAATAAAGACTTTTTGCAGTATGAGCGCCCTATTTGGGTTTATTTGGGCCGTGTTGCTGTTGAAAAAAATATAGAGTCTTTTTTATCTTTAGACTTACCTGGCTCTAAAATGATTATTGGTGATGGACCTGCAAAAAAGGAATTACACAAGAAGTACCCCGATATAAAATTTGAAGGTTACAAGTTTGGAGAAGAACTAGTAAAGTATTTAGGTGCAGGAGATGTTTTTGTTTTTCCAAGTCTTACTGATACCTTTGGCCTTGTTATGTTAGAAGCGATGGCATGCGGATTACCCATTGCAGCCTATCCTGTGACAGGACCTATTGATGTTGTTCGAGATGGAGAAACAGGTTGTTTGAATGAAGACTTAAAAGCCGCTGCATTATCTGCATTAAAAATAGATCCACAGAATTGTTTGAACCAAGCTAATGAATACACTTGGAAAAATGCCACACTACAATTTATCGATAATCTTGTTTTAGCTAGAAGTTAATTTTCAGAGCACATGCATTAAGGACAGAGATATCAATATGAATATCCTGATGATTTCCGATGTTTACTTCCCTCGTATTAATGGCGTTTCAACTTCTATCCAAACATTTAAAAGTGAATTTGAAAAACAAGGTCATCATGTATCATTAATTGCGCCAACTTATGAAGGATCAAGCCAAGAGAAGAACATTTTTCGTATACCTTCGCGCAATATTCCTTATGACCCTGAAGACAAAATGATGAGTTATAAAGCAATTACTCGTCTACTCCCAGATCTTGAAAAACTACACTTTGACCTAATCCACATCCATACACCATTTGTTGCTCATTACGCGGGAGTAAACCTTAGCAAGGCATTGAAAATTCCATGCATTGCGACTTATCACACTTTATTTGAAGAATATTTATATCACTATGTCCCTATCGTTCCGAAACAAATCATGCGATTCTTTACGAGAAAATTTTCCTCGAGTCAAAATGATCAAGTACAAGGTGTCATAGCTCCGTCCTCTGTCATTGTTAATTTACTTAAAGAGTATGGTGTACATAATAATATAACTATCATTCCTACTGGCATAGAAAGCAAAAGATTTGAAAAAGGTGACGGAAATAGATTTATAACAAAACATAATATTCCTACTGATAAGAAAATATTACTCAATGTTAGCCGAGTTGCCTATGAAAAGAATATGGGTGTTTTGATAGAAATGCTACATGAAGTTAAAAAAGCCATTCCTGAAATTTTCCTTATTATTGCCGGTGAAGGCCCGGCGAAAAAGTCATATATGGACCAAGCAAGTAAACTCAACTTAGATGATAATATTGCATTTGTGGGTTATCTGGATCGCGATACTGAACTGATTGATTGTTATTACTGTGCTGATATCTTTGTGTTTAGCTCAAAAACCGAAACTCAGGGACTTGTGTTATTGGAAGCCATGGCGTGTGGCATACCGGTTGTATCCGTTGCTGAGATGGGCACAAAAGATGTGCTTAATAACTGTAAAGCTGCCAAAATTACTACTGGTGAGGTAAGTGACTTTTCCGAAAAAGTCATTTCTTTATTAGGAAGTAAAAGCGAATATGATTCGCTGAAATCTGAAGCAAAAGAGTATGCGAGGGAATGGGATTCAGCCGCTATCGCTAAAAAAATGTTAGAGTTTTATAAAGAAATTATAAATTCAAATTAAATATGACTCCAACAAATAACACTGCTGATAGTCAGTTAGAAAACACTTCTGATATTTTAGATGTCAGCAGCCCAGAATATTTTATAAACCGCGAAATCAGTCAATTAAAATTCAATGAAAGGGTGCTTGAGCAAGCGAAGGATATCGATACACCCTTATTAGAGCGAGTTAAGTTCTTATGCATTTCATGCACAAATTTAGATGAATTTTTCGAAATCCGTGTGGGTGGTGTAAAGCAACATATTGAATATTCCACTGGCTATACAACTGCTGATCAAATTCCTCCAAAACAGTTGCTTAGTGAAATTCATCAGACCGCGACTCAACTGGTGGCTGAACAATACCGAGTATTTAATGAGGTTATAGAACCAGAATTATCGCAACAGAATATTCACTTAATCCCTAGAGAAAAATGGACACGTGCTCAGCGTAAATGGGTACATGAGTTTTTCACCGAACAAGTTGAACCAGTATTAAGCCCCTTAGGTATTGATCCAGGTCATCCATTCCCACGAATACTAAATAAGAGTTTAAATTTTATTGTCGAAGTTGGAGGGTCGGATGCATTTGGACGTGATGGACATCTTGCAATTGTACAAGCACCACGTTCACTACCTCGCATGATTCAACTGCCTGATGATGGTGATAAGGCTTCTAATTTTATATTTTTATCTTCAGTGATACATGAATTTGTACATGATCTTTTTGAAGGGCTACAAGTTCATGGTTGTTATCAATTTCGTGTGACTCGAAATAGTGACTTGCTGGTTGACGATGAAATCGACGACTTATTGTTAGCACTTGAAGGTGAACTAGCCTCACGACGTTATGGTGCAGCCGTGCGATTAGAAACTTCGACCAATACACCTGATCATTTAATTGAATACTTATTACAGCAATTTCAGCTCAGTGAGTCAGATTTATACCGCGTTAACGGGCCGGTTAACTTAAATCGACTAATGAATACTTATGATTTAATTGAGCGCCAAGACTTAAAATATAAAAGCTTCACAGCTTTGCCTCCGAAACCAATTACACCCGACTCTAATTTATTTAAGGTGATAGCCAAGCAAGACATACTTATGCATCACCCTTTTCAATCTTTTGCACCAGTACTAAATTTTATTCGTCAAGCAGCAACAGATCCTAAAGTTTTAGCTATCAAACAAACTCTTTATAGAACCGGCGCAAAATCCAGACTTGTCGATTCATTAGTAGAAGCTGCCATGGCAGGCAAAGAAGTGACTGTCGTCATTGAGCTAATGGCAAGATTTGATGAAGCCGCTAACATTGCGCTTGCCAATCGATTGCAAAAGGCTGGTGCACATGTGGTTTATGGTATTGTAGGTATGAAGACACACGCTAAAATGATTTTAGTTATACGTCGTGAAAACGATAAACTTATACGCTATGCACATTTGGGAACCGGGAACTATCATCAAAGTACTGCCAAGCTATATACAGACTATGGTATGTTCACCAGCAATCCTGAAATCACTTCAGATTTACACGAAATATTTTTACAACTAACAAGCTTTACAAAAATTCCAAGATTAAACTGTGTTTTACAGTCGCCATTTACACTCTACAAAACAATTATTGAATTCATTGAAAAAGAGACCAAACGCGCTGCGCTAGGGCGTAAAGCAAAAATTATTGCACGCGCAAATTCGCTTATTGAACCTCAATTGATTCAAGCACTGTATCGCGCATCACAAGCCGGGGTCGAAATTAAACTACTTATCCGCGGTCAGTGCTGTTTACGTCCAGGCGTTAAAGGTATTTCCGAGAACATTGAAGTACGTTCTATTGTTGGCAGATTTCTCGAACATTCTCGTGTATTTTATTTTTATAATGGAGGTCGGTCTAAGCTGTTTTGCTCAAGCGCAGACTGGATGGATCGTAATTTTTTCCGTCGTGTTGAAACTGCCTGGCCGGTTGAAGATCGTTTAATTAAAAAACGTTTATTATCGGAGCTTGAGCTTTATTTTAAAGATACGAATAACGCCTGGATACTCCAACCTAATGGAGAATATATTCGTAAGAAACCTAAAAAAGAAAGTAAGGCTATTACAGCTCAGCAAGTGTTGTTGAACCACTTTGCTAAGATAAAGTAGGAGTTTTACAACGTTCTTTACCTAAGAAAATTCTAATGTGAACCCAATTGCCTCCAGATTTTCATTCTCAAATTCAAGATCAATACGAGTAAGAGGAAATTTATCAAGCCATTCAGGTATAAATTTAATCTTTAAAGTATTTTTTTCTGCATGAATTTTTTTAATGGGATAGTCGTTATCTACACGATCTCGATTTAACAAAACTGCCAATCGCAAAATCACTAGAAGATATTTAGCTGACTGGTGTATTTCATGATGCAAGTTGTCAAATAAACTAGTCCGAATTTTCCTTCGATGACAACCCACAAGACATGCAAGGACACGCTGTTCGTTCCAAGCAAAACCAGGCATATCTGCATGCTGTAAAAGATAGGCACCATGTCGATGATAACTTGAATGGGCAATATCTAATCCTATTTCATGAAGACGAGCAGCCCATCTTAAGTGGACCTCATGATCTATATCACTCAATTTCCATTCTTTCTTGACCTGCCTGAATAACATCAGTGCAGATAACTCTACGCGGTTGGCTTGATCATAATCAATATGATAGCGTCGCTCTAATGCTTGCACGGTTTCAATACGTACGTCTTCATGCTCTAGATGCAATCGACCTAGTAAATCATACAAGACACCTTCACGCAGTGCTCCATCAGAGAAATCCAGTTTATTTAGCTTTAAATTTTCAAATATCGCATACAGCACAGCAAAGCCACCAGGTAATACTGGTAGCCGTTCTTTTCTTATATGAGAAAAATTTAATTCCTTTACATTACTTGCTAGAAGAAATTCATCACGCAACTTCGCCAAATCAGACATCGTCAAACTATTGTTTGCATCAATACTACCAAAGGCAGCTTTAAGAATTGATTTTATCGTCCCCGATGTCCCAATTTCTAAATCCCAACCCAAGCGTAGAAATCGATTAACGTAAGGACGTAATTGTTGTTTTGCGGATAAAACTGCATGATCAAAGCTCTTGCGAGAAATTTTACCATTATGGAAAAACTGTTCGCTCATGGACACACAGCCCATAGATAGACTCTCCAAATATAGAGGACGCGGACCTTCACCAACAATTATTTCGGTGCTGCCACCACCAATATCAATCACTATACGTCTATCTTTTGGTCTGGATATTGTATAGATAGTCCCTTGGTAAACTAGGCGTGCCTCTTCAATGCCAGAAATAATTTCAATTGGGTGTCCCAAAGCCTTTTGTGCCGCGTTTAAAAATTTATGTGGGTCTTTGGCACTGCGTAACGCATTTGTCCCGATGGCACGTACAGAATCCGCATGCATTTCTCGCAGCCTTTGACCAAATCTCTCCAAACATTCAAGCGCTCTATTAATCGCTTCTTTATCTAGCTGATGAGATTTATTCAAGCCCGCACTTAACCTAACCATTTCGCGTAAACGGTCAATGATTTTCAAATGCCCATGATGATTGCTGGCCACGACCATATGAAAGCTATTTGAGCCAAGGTCAATTGCAGCGATGACCTCAGATTCACTGCTTTCAAAGTTGTCGATAATTGGTTGTCCGAGATCAGACAAAAATCAATCCCTTTATTATTTTTATAAGGTGGTCAGTTTCGCTCAATTAAAACTTTACCACCACCAAAGTCTATAACTACTCCTTCTGGAACAATAGCAGAGATATATTCCTGACCTCCAGGCAAACGATCACCTGTTTTAAATTTAGTCATGTTGATTAGCACAAAGCTATTTTGTGTATTTTCATCAAATACATGTACATTAACTTCATACTTATTTAATTTAGTCCTTTGCGATGGAGACAAGTCAGTGAGCAATAAATAACTCTGACTTGTATTACTAGGTTCAACTGCGAGTAAATCTTCAACAGGGATACTAGGTTTTTTAGGTTGCTCTAAAGGTTTGGGCGAATAACTAACGGGTGGCACAGTAGTCTTTGGGGTCATGGTTGGCTTTATTGCAGCCTGGACATTTTTTTTAGCAACCTGTGCTTCACTTAATAAAGAAGAATTATCAGTCTGCGGTGGAGTTAGATTCTTAACATTCTGTGCAGATGATGGCGTGCTTGGTATTTGACTAATTTTTTGAGATGGTGCAGGTGTCGATTGAATACTATTTTCAATCAGCTCTGAGTTTGATGTATTACTTTCATTGCTAACAGTTGTAACGAATGCATCAGTTCTCCAAAGATAAACGAGTAATATTGCAATAATCAAAACAAAATTTAGTAATAAGGCAATAAACACCCATTTTTTAAATCGATCTTCTTTTATTGTAGAGCTAGGCACATACCGTCCAGCATCTAACTCTTGATGTTGTTCGTGCCGCCGCTCTCTTTCTGCGCGGGATAATGCGTCAAGAATCATTGACATATCATTATCCTTTACTAGTAGAGTTTAATTTTGGGACAGCATTTGCCCCATTTACATTAATAAGCTCGATAAACGTCTCCCGACCAACAATTCCATCTGCTTGTAATCCTTGTTTTGCTTGAAAGGCAATCACTCTTTGGACTAGTTGATCATCAAATTTCAGATTAGATGATGAATATTCTGCTTCTTGCTTGCCTTCAACATCATCAAGCTGATGCCGTAACCACAATACATCTGGTCCTACAAAGCCTTTGGCTAATGACTCATTTTCTGGAAAAGGTGGTTTCCACAAAAGTATATAACTGCCTGACCATGTTTGTTGTAACTCATTTGTGGGAACAATTAGCTCCTGGTCAATAAGCTTTATTGTAGCCGTATTATTGTCTATGGTCTTCAATACCGAGAATACAGCTTGGCCATTTTGATTACGCAATTCTAATACTGCGGGACGATTATATTTAAGTAAGCTGTTTAAGTCTCCTCTTCCGAAAATACAACGCATACCTGCTTTAATTGCTTTAGTACATGCTGTATCACCTGAGTAGGCAGAATAATCCCGATCCCATAACGCAAATAAATTCTCAAACGCAGAGGAAGTATTAGCGCTTGCTGCATCTGCATTTAGCACATCAGCAAAGTTATCTATGGGAGGTAGAATTGGTTGAACAGGTCTTAGATCTTGCACTTTGGGTGCATCATCTTTGCCGACATGAGGTGACATTTCTGCCTGTATAGTCAATTCAGGATTTGTATTTATATTTTCAATCTGGCTTAGATCATTTACTTTTTGCTGAGGTTCTAGTTTCCCAGTCGACAAGACAACCCACAATACGAGTACTGCAATAACAAATGTTGCTGCCATGGTTCCAAAAGCTAACCAGTTTATAGAGGTCTCTTGCTTAGGATATGACTTACCTAATACTTCGATAGCAGCATTTGAAACAATATCTTTTTTAATAAGTGGAAGATTTGCACCATAAGCACCTATTAAAGCACGTTCACATAGTGTGTTGATTAATCGCGGGATACCTCTAGATAACTTATATATTTCACGTACGGCTGATTTAGTAAAAATTTCACGTGTAACGCCCGCAATCTTCAAGCGATGCGCAATGTATTCGCCTGTCTCTTCTTTTGTTAATGGTGTTAAATGAAAACGTGCCGTAATTCGCTGAGCAAGTTGTCTTAGCTCAGGCTGGCTTAACATTGTCTGCAGTTCGGGTTGGCCAATTAAGATAATTTGTAGCAGTTTTTGAGTAGCCACCTCAAGATTTGTTAAGAGGCGAACTTGTTCTAGAACCTCAAAGCTAAGATTTTGTGCTTCATCAATCACGACAACTATGCGTTCGCCACGACCATAAGCTTTGAGTAAATATAAATTTAAGCGATCAATTAATGCCTTGATGCTGGAAACTTGTTTTGGATATGCCACCTGAAGTTCATCACAGATAGACGCAATTAATTCTTCAGGCGATTGTTTTGGATTGAGAATTAGTGCAACACGTACATTGTCGGTAATACTTGCAAGCGCACTTCGACATAAGGTGGTTTTACCAGTACCAACTTCACCGGTTAATAAAACAAACCCACCGGCCTCATCTGCACCATAGAGCAAATGAGCAAAGCCATCGCGATGACGGCGACTCATATATAAAAAGCGCGGATCAGGGGTAATCTGAAAAGGCTTTTCGTTTAACCCAAAGTACTCAAGATACATATGCAGCGTCTAATTTCATTCACTATCGCCATTTTAGTGGCAATGGATATACTGTGTAAAACCAATAAGTTACTTTATAGACAATAATCCGTCATCAAGAGTCACGGATTTAGGATAATCGGTAGTTTAAAGCTTACGCCAGCTGGTCCCTTCAGGTCGATCTAGAATCTCAATACCTTGGATGGCCAGTTCATCGCGAATTCGATCCGCGGTCGCAAAGTCTTTATCCGTGCGTGCCTTGTTACGTTGCTCGACTAATGCATCGATTTCTGACGAATCCTCATCCCTATCCGCCCCAAACCATTGATTAGGTGTTTGCTGTAATAAACCCAACATTTTTCCGCATTCAAGAATTGCGCCTTTTAGCACTGATTTATCATTATCAGTCAACGCATTATTCGCTTGCTTAGCTAAGGCATGTAATTCGCTAAATGCCAGCGGTGTATTAAGGTCTTCTTGTAATGCGCGATAAAATTTCTCTGTTAATTCAGCAGCAGGCTCGTGCGCCGGTATTTTTTTCATCGAATCTAGTGTGCCATATAGACGGTCTAAGCTTTTCTTAGATGAAGATAACAGTTCATCTGTCCAATCTAACGGACTGCGGTAGTGACTACTTAACAGCGCATATCGAACGGCTTCGCCAGGCGCCTCTTTTAATAAATCATGCACCAACAAGACATTGCCAATAGATTTAGACATTTTTTCATGATTAACGTTAACAAATCCATTATGAATCCAATAACGACAATACATTTTTCCACCATGCGCACAGGTGCTCTGTGCAATTTCATTTTCATGATGAGGAAATATTAAATCTTGTCCGCCACCATGAATATCTATCGTGTCACCCAAATGTTTTTCAATCATAGTTGAACATTCAAGATGCCAACCTGGGCGACCTTTACCCCAGGGACTATCCCAGGCAGGTTGGTCTGGTGTGGAAGGTTTCCACAATACAAAGTCTGCAGGGTCTTTTTTATAAGGCGCAACTTCAACGCGTGCGCCCGCAATCATGTCATCACGGTTACGGCCAGAAAGCTCTCCATATTCTTTATATACAGGCACATTAAATAACACATGCCCATCAGCTTCATAAGCAAAACCATTTTCAATTAAAGTTTCTACCATAGAAATCATTTCAGAAATATGATCAGTCGCATGAGGTTCTATGTCAGGCATGTCGACATTGAGTGTTGCCATATCTTCATGATAGATCTCAGTAAACTTTGATGTAATCACATCGATGGAAACACCTTGTTCTAAGGCAGCGGCATTAATCTTGTCGTCGACATCTGTGATGTTTCTAGCATAAACAACATTTTTAAATTCTTTACGTAATAATTTTATCAATACATCAAACACAACCGCAGGACGTGCATTGCCAATATGTGCATAGCTATAAACCGTGGGACCACACACATACATCGTCACACGTTCTTCGTCCAAAGGAATAAAGTCTTCTTTTTTATTCGTTAGCGTGTTGTATAGTTTTACTGTCATTAAAATAATCTCGATACAGAAAATTCAGCCAAACTATTTAATGCAATTTTATAATCACTATCAGGTAAGCATTTAATTGCTTGTTTAGCATAATCTACTTCTTGTTTGGCAAGCTGTTCGGTGTAATCAAGCGCATTAGTAGAATGAATAATGTCTAATACTTCCTCTAACTGATCGCGAGCACCTTCTCTGATTATTCTACTCAACTTGTCAACTTGCTCAGAGTTCCCATTTTTAATGGCATGGATAATAGGCAAAGTTGGCTTTCCTTCCGCCAAATCATCACCCACATTTTTTCCTATCGCCTCACTTTCGGAATGGTAATCCAATACATCATCAATCAACTGAAACGAGGTGCCAAGATGTAGTCCATAAGCAGACAGCGCTTTTTCAACCTCAACAGACTCCTCAGCAAGCACTGGGCCCAGTTGAGCTGCGGCTTCAAATAATTTAGCCGTTTTGCATCGAATCACATCCATGTATTGCTGCTCAGTAGTCTCTGGGTCGTTACAGTTAAGTAATTGGAGTACTTCACCTTCAGCGATTGTATTAGAAGCTGCCGACAAGATTTCCATAACTTTCATTTGGCCGACTTTTACCATCATTTGAAATGAACGCGAGAAGATGAAGTCCCCCACCAGCACACTGGCTTCATTCCCCCATATAGAATTTGCGGTTTCTTTGCCTCGACGTAGATCAGAAGAATCCACCACATCATCATGCAATAAAGTCGCGGTATGGATAAATTCGATAATTGCTGCAGTTAAGTGATGCTTCTCGCCTTCATAACCACAAGCTCGTGCCGCTATTATGGCCAAGACCGGTCGTAAGCGCTTACCACCACTATTCACAATATACTCCCCCATTTGTTGAATCAGAGCGACATCCGAGTGTAATTGAGCCCGAATCTGGGCGTTAACACCTTCCATATCAGTCGCGACAAGTGCTTGAATTTCATTAAGTTCCATATCTATCAGAGTATATCTGGGGCAGTGTAAGCTCGATTGAATTTGCGGCGACTATACTAGATTATTTTTGACTAAAGTAACTAATCACATAGGGCTAAATCGATTGACCATTACCCCCCTGTCCTATAGAATTCCGCGCTCTTTTTTACAAACAACCAGCACATATCATGTACGCAGTTATATCCACAGGTGGAAAACAATATCGAGTTGAGCAGGGTGACGTCCTACGCGTTGAAAAGCTAGAGGCGCAAGAAGGCGATACCGTCGATTTTGACCAAGTACTCATGGTAGGTGCCGGCGATGATGTCAGTATTGGCGCACCATACGTCGATGGCAGCAAAGTAAGCGCTGAAGTGACAGCACATGGCCGTGCAAAGAAAATTGAAATCGTGAAATTCAAACGTCGTAAGCATCATCGTAAACAGATGGGACATAGACAGTCCTATACGGAATTACTCATTAAAGAAATCAGCAAGTAACAGGATTTTACTCATGGCTCACAAAAAAGCAGGCGGTAGTACCAGAAACGGTCGCGATTCGGAATCTAAACGACTAGGTGTAAAAATATTCGGTGGTCAGCAAGTTGTGCCTGGGAATATCATTTTACGTCAGCGCGGCACAAAATTTCACCCAGGAGTGAATGTAGGACTAGGAAAGGATTACACCATATTCGCCAAGACCGAAGGTGTAGTAAAATTTGAAACTAAAGGGCCAAAAAATCGTAAGTTTGTAAGCGTCATCAATGTTTAACAGCTTAACTTAACTGAAAAATGTAAAAGCCCCGATCGACTATCGGGGCTTTTTTTTGCACTTAAAAATTTGAATCTAAAATGAAGTTTGTCGATGAGGCAACAATTACTGTTTTTGGTGGAAATGGAGGCAATGGATGTCTCAGCTTTCGACGTGAGCGTTTTATCCCTAAGGGCGGACCAGACGGTGGTGACGGTGGCAATGGTGGAAGCGTCTACTTAAAAACCAAAGACGGCATCAATACACTAGCCGACTTTAGATATACACGCAGTTTTAAAGCGGAACGTGGTGCAGACGGTGGTGGACGCAATAAAACAGGTAGGTCAGGTGAAGACTTATATGTCGATGTCCCGATCGGCACAGAAGTCTATGACAATAATACAGATGAGCTCATTGGCGATCTCACACAAAACGAACAGGTATTACTCGTTGCTCAAGGTGGCTTTCATGGCTTGGGTAATCAACGCTTTAAAAGCTCGACTAATCGAGCGCCACGAAAAACAAGCGATGGGACTGAAGGAGACGTAAGAGAGTTGCGTTTGGAGTTAAAGCTGCTGGCTGACGTGGGTCTGCTTGGTTTACCAAGTGTGGGGAAGTCTTCTTTGATAACGGCTGTGTCTGATGCTAGACCAAAAGTTGCTGACTATCCTTTTACGACATTGCACCCGAATTTGGGCGTGGTGCATATGGGACCCTTACAAAGCTTTGTCATGGCTGACCTGCCTGGTTTGATTGAGGGAGCAGCTGAAGGGCATGGCCTGGGAATACAATTTTTAAAACATTTGTCTCGTTGTCGATTATTACTTCATATGATCGACTTATCTGAAAGAGGCGAAGATGAGTCTCCCGTTGCACAATTTAAAACGATTGAAAATGAGCTTATAGGTTATCAAGAATCGCTTGCCAATAAAGATCGCTGGTTAGTATTCAACAAGACGGATTTACTTCCTGAAGATGAGGTCAAAGCTAAGATACAATCTATCAGCAAAATATTAGAGTGGCAGGGACCCGTCTTTGCTATTTCAACAGTCACTAAAACAGGTTTAAATGAATTAAATAAAGCCGTTCTGAGTTATCTGAATAAAAGTGAAGACATCGACTAATCAACGCTGGGTAATAAAAATAGGCAGTTCCCTTGTGACTAATAAAGGGAAAGGCTTAAACCTGTCTGCTATTCAGTCTTGGATGAAAGATTTTGCTGAACTCAGGCAGGATAATATTGAATTGATCTTAGTTTCCTCAGGGGCAGTCGCAGAGGGTATGGCGCGTCTCGAGTGGATAGAGCGGCCGAGCACACTACATGAATTACAAGCAGCCGCAGCCGTAGGCCAAATGGGCTTAATTCAGGCCTATGAACAAAGTTTACAAACCCATGATCTTCATAGTGCACAAGTTTTATTAACTCATGATGACTTACGCAATCGTCAGCGTTATATAAATGCACGTTCTACATTACTGACATTATTAGATTTAGGTGTGATTCCAGTTGTAAATGAAAACGATACTGTTGCCAATGACGAACTACGTTTCGGTGACAATGATAATTTAGCTGCATTAGTCGCAAACTTAGTTAACGCTGATCGCTTAGTTATTTTAACTGACCAGGCAGGTGTGTTTGATAAAAATCCGCATGAATACTCAGATGCTGAGTTAATTGTGACATGTTCCGCCAATGACAAAATATTGGACCTAGCAGCGGGGCCATCGCATCACTCTATGGGGCGTGGTGGCATGCTGACAAAAGTCACTGCAGCGCGTCGTGCTGAACGTTCAGGCACGACTACTATTATCATGTCAGGATTAATTGATCGTGCTTTGCTTGCTTTATATAAAGATGATTATGTCGGCACAACTATCTACCCTACTATTGAACCATTAACAGCTCGTAAGCAATGGATCGCCAATCAATTAGAAGTAGTCGGTTCGGTTTATTTAGATGCCGGTGCAGGACCTGTATTATGCTCGGGTGGTGCTAGCTTGCTGCCCGTGGGTGTTAAATCGGTCATCGGCGAATTTAAACGTGGCGATCTTATCTCTTGCTTGGATGTTGATGGTAAAGAGATTGCACGCGGGTTAACTAACTATAGCGCTAGTGAAGCGCGCAAAATCCTAGGCAAGTCATCCAAGGATATAGAAGGAATTTTAGGGTATATCGATGAACCTGAGCTGATTCATCGTGACAATTTAGCCTTAATATAATTTACGCAGATAAGGCGCGAATGCGCGCATTTAATCTTTGCTTATGACGTGCTGCCTTGTTGCCATGAATGAGGCCTTTGCGCGCAGAAGAGTCAATTACAGGTACAGACATTGTGTATAGCTTGTGAGCTTCTTCCTTATTTCCAGCTTCTATTGCCTTAACCACGTTCTTAATATGAGTACGTAGTTTGGAACGATCAGCCACATTACGTTGACGAGATTTTTCTGCGGTGCGAGCTCTTTTTCTTGCTGAAGCTATATTGGCCAAAATGTTTTTCCTTTGTTTAATCTGTACTGCTTTAGGGCGCGATACTATGCGTTTTTAGCTGAAAAATGTCAATATACACTGCATTATAGACTTGCAAACAAGCATGCCCCGATCACATTTCTCATTTTATCAATATAATCAGTTAGTTAATGAGCAAAAAGCCTTTTAGATCCACACTTGTAGTAGGTGGCATGACGTTCATTTCGCGTATATTTGGCTATGCGCGCGACGCAATCATATTTATTGTGTTTGGCGCTAATGCTGGAACCGATGCGTTTTTTGTCGCTTTCCGTCTGCCTAATTTTTTAAGACGTATTTTTGCTGAAGGTGCTTTCTCTCAAGCTTTTGTCCCAGTACTCACAAGTCATTTAAATGAGGGTGAACCTCAATTTAAACGCTTGATAGATCATATGTCAGGTTTATTAACCCTTGTGCTGATCATTTTGACTATTATTGGCATTATATTTTCCCAAGTCCTGATCTATATTTTTGCACCAGGCTTTGATGATCCCGCCCAAGAAGTTCTAGCTAGCGACATGCTCAAAATCACCGCGCCCTATTTGCTGTTTATTTCTCTGACCGCCATGGCCGCGAGTATTCTCAACATTCGCCACCGTTTTGCAGTACCCGCATTTACGCCCGTTTTGCTAAATCTCTCTCTGATTGGTGCGGCTATTTGGCTAGCACCAAAAATGGAAGAGCCTATCACTGCGCTAGCTTGGGGTGTTTTAATCGCAGGTGTCGCACAATTGTTATTCCAGCTACCCTTTCTAGCCCGTGTTAAGGGGTTACCTACGCCAAGATTATCGGGTGCAACTGCAGGCGTTAAGAGAACATTAAAGTTGATGCTTCCAGCGATATTTGGGTCTTCAATTGTGCAAATTAATTTATTAGTCGATACCATGATTGCCTCATTTCTGGTTGCGGGAAGTATTAGCTGGTTATATATTTCTGACCGTTTTGTTGAATTACCTTTAGCTCTATTTGGCATAGCAACAGCCACGGTTATTTTACCGATGCTATCTAAACAACATGTTGCGAAAGAAGTTGAACAATTCAATAGCACTTTACAATGGGCGATGAAGCTCTCATTACTCATTGCGATTCCCTCCATGTTGGGACTAATTGTGCTGGCAAGCCCTATATTATCAACACTTGTCCAGTATCGTGAATTCAGTGCTTTTGATACTCAAATGGCAAGTTTGAGTTTGATGGCCTACGCATTTGGATTACCTGCTTTTATATTTATCAAAGTATTAGCACCAGGCTTTTATTCGCGACAGGACACTAAAACTCCTGTGAAAATTGGTGTTGTCGCCATGTTGATAAACATTATGCTAAATTTATTTTTTTTATGGTTGTGGCGATACTTAGAGTTACCCGGAGCTCATGCCGGTCTAGCTTTGGCCACCTCTTTATCAGCCTATGTAAACGCGACCCTATTATTTATTCTTCTTAAACGATCACAAGTCATACATCGAATGCAAGCATGGACAAGTATTGCGATGAAGGTCATTTTAAGTTCCGTCATTATGGTATCTGTTCTTTTTTGGTTGATACCTAATTCAAGTGCCTGGTCCGCATGGGGCACTTACGAACGCTTTGGTTATTTACTTGGCTTCATTGCATTGGGAGCAATCATTTATGGGTCTATACTCTTCACACTTGGCATTCGAGTTAAGCAATTCCGACCACAAATATGATTTTACTGCGTGGCAGTCGTCACTTCCCCAAACTTAAAAATTTCACAATTGCCACAGTAGGTAATTTTGATGGTGTGCACAAAGGCCACCAAGAGATCATTAGTTTTATGGTTGAAAGAGCCAAGCAGCAAAGCTTGAAATCCGTATTGATTACTTTTGAACCCACGCCTAAGGAGTTTTTTGCACATGAAAGTGCACCAGCAAGAATTTCACCTTTACGCCAAAAATTCGAATTAATCAGAGAGATGGGGGTTGATTACTTTGCTTGCATGCATTTCAACCAACCCTTATCAAAAATACCAGCACAAGACTTTGTGCAAAAGTTTCTATATGAAGATTTAAAAATCAGTCAATTAATTGTGGGTGACGACTTCCGGTTTGGTCATAAACGCATGGGCGATATCTCTTTATTACAAAGCATGGGCGAGCAATTAGGCTTTGAAGTTACTGATCAAAATACAATTCACCATGAAGATAGTCGTATCAGCAGCTCATTAGTCAGAGAAAAATTATTTAATGGGCACTTTGATGAAGCAGCAGCACTATTAAATCGTCCCTTTACAATTAGTAGTAAAGTTTTTCATGGCGACAAAAAAGGCCGTACAATAGGCTTTCCAACAGCCAATCTACTTTTAAAGAGACGCGTTTCACCTGTACTCGGAGTGTTTGCCGTTTCAGCTGAAACTGATGGTAAAGTCTGGAAAGGTGTTGCCAACGTGGGACATCGCCCAACTGTTAATGGCCAACGCAAGCAACTCGAAGTACATCTTTTTGATTGCGAAGAAAATCTATATGGAAAACGTTTAACAGTTTATTTTCATATTAAACTCAGGGATGAAAAAAAGTTTTCATCTTTTGATGAACTTAAAGAGCAAATATCATTAGATGTAAATCAAGCACATCATTATTTTATAACGGAAAAAAAGTGACACAGGATTACAAACAGACTCTGAATTTGCCTAAAACTAGTTTCCCAATGAAGGGAAATTTAGCACAGCGAGAACCTGAGATGCTGAAGCAGTGGCAAATGTTAAATATTTATCAGCATATTCGTAATGAATGCGAACAACGCGATAAAAAATTCCTACTGCATGATGGTCCTCCATATGCCAACGGTGACATACATCTTGGGCATTCGGTAAATAAGATTCTTAAAGACATTATTATTAAGAGTAAGACATTAAGTGGTTACGACGCACCTTACATACCAGGTTGGGATTGTCATGGTCTTCCGATTGAGGTGATGGTCGAAAAGAAAAAAGGTAAACCTGGCCAAAAAATTTCAGAAAAAGATTTCCGACAAGCCTGTCGTGATTACGCACAAAAACAAGTCGACAAACAATGTGAAGATTTTATCCGTCTCGGTGTGTTTGCAGATTGGGATAATCCTTATCTAACGATGAATTATAAAATGGAGGCTGATACTGTTCGTGCGCTTGGAAAAATCATTGAAAACGGACATTTAGAAAAAGGTTTTAAGCCTGTCTACTGGAGTGTTGCCAGTGGATCAGCATTAGCTGAAGCAGAAGTTGAGTATAAAGATAAAACTTCACATGCGATTGATGTCAAGTTCACACCCGTTGATCAAGCTTCTTTTAAGAAAAATTTTGCAAATGCAGAAGAGGCTCATGATGCGCATGTTGTTATCTGGACTACTACTCCCTGGACATTACCCGCTAATCAAGCTGTCAGTATACATCCTGAATTGGAGTATTCACTGCTACATGTAGGATCAGAGTATTTATTGCTTGCGTCCGAGTTAATTGAGTCTGCCATCGATCGTTACCAAATTGAAGAATATAAAATAGTAGGTAGCTGCAAGGGTAGTGATCTTGAACATACAAAATTGTTACATCCTTTTTATGATAAGCATGTACCTATGATTTTGGGAGATCATGTCACAACTGAGGCCGGAACAGGTGCTGTGCATACAGCACCCGATCATGGCATGGATGACTTTATTGTTGGCAATAATTATGACTTAGATACTCTAAACATAATTGATGATAATGGTGTGTATCGTGAAGATGTTGAGTATTTTGCTGGTCAGCATGTTCACAAAGTTGACGAGTCCGTAATTGAAAAACTAGAAAATAAAAACAAGTTGGTCAAACACAATAAACTCACTCATAGTTTTCCACATTGTTGGCGCACCAAGACACCACTTATTTTTCGTGCAACACCGCAATGGTTTATCAGTATGACAAAAAACAACTTGTTAAAACGTTGCATGGAAGAAGTTGAACAAGTTGAATGGTTACCTAATTGGGGAAAAGCCAGAATAACCAGCATGCTTGGTAATAGCCCTGACTGGTGTATCTCAAGACAACGTACATGGGGTGTGCCCATTCCTTTATTTGTTCATTCAGTAACACAAGAATTACATCCAAATACGACAGGGTTAATTGAGCAAGTCGCACAACGAATCGAGAAAGAAGGGATTCAAGCTTGGTTTGATCTAGATCCTAAAGAACTACTCGGCGATGAAGCGGATGAATACTCAAAAGTGACGGATACTCTAGATGTGTGGTTTGATTCGGGTGTGACTCATGAATCTGTAGTGCAAAGAAATGAGCAATTACATTTTCCTTCTGAGCTATATTTAGAGGGATCGGATCAGCATCGCGGATGGTTCCAGTCTTCTCTTAAAACCAGTGTCGCCATCAATGACTGTGCGCCTTATAAAACCGCACTAACACATGGATTCACTGTTGATGCAACTGGACGCAAAATGTCGAAATCTTTAGGTAATGTGATTGCACCGCAAAAAATATTTAAAACCTTAGGTGCAGATATTTTACGCTTATGGGTGGCCTCTAGTGACTTTAGTGGTGAGATGAGTGTTTCGGATGAAATTCTCAAACGAACTGCCGACTCTTATCGTCGAATTCGTAATACAGTACGTTACTTATTATCTAACTTACATGAGTTTGATCCAGACAAGGATTTATTAGACTTCGATGAAATGATTGAGCTTGATCGCTGGATTGTACATAAAACAGCAAAGATGCAGGAACAAATTATTGTTCATTATCAGAAATATGAATTCCACCAGCTTTATCAAACCTTACATAATTTCTGCATCCTTGATTTAGGTGGGTTGTATCTAGATATTATTAAAGACCGAATGTACACCACACCCACACATAGCATTGCGCGCAAGTCTGCGCAAACTGCTACGTATCATATTGTGCAATCGTTATTAAGGTGGATGGCGCCTATCTTAAGTTTCACAGCAGAAGAAGCACTAAGTCATGTGCCTAATAATAATAGTACAACTATCTTTACCTCTACTTGGTATGAAGGTAATCAAACACTCAGCGATGACAAAAAGTTCAATTCGAGTAACTGGGACGTCATATTTGAAGTACGTCAGCATACACTGAAAGTTTTAGAAGAGGCACGTGAACAAGGTGAAATTGGTTCTGGGCTTGATGCAGAAGTTACAATTTATTGTGATGAAAAAACAAAGCAAATACTCTTGTTACTAGAGGATGAATTACGTTTTATACTTATCACGTCTTATGCAGATGTTGAGAATAAAGATAAAGTGACATCAGATGCTCAAACATTTGAGCTATCAAATAGCGAGAGTATTAAAGTTGCAATCAAAAAATCAAGTCATAATAAGTGTGTACGCTGTTGGCATTTTCGAGAAGATGTTGGTACTCATACTCAGCATCCCGGTCTTTGCTCACGCTGCATTACAAACATAGAAAGTACTGGCGAAATTCGACTATATGCGTAAGTGGCTGATAATCATCGTAACGCTTACTGCGTTGGATCTCATAAGCAAACGTATTGCTGAAGTATATTTAACATTTGGCGAACCAGTTTCAATTTTACCATTGCTGAATATGAGACTAGTCTACAACACAGGTGCAGCATTTAGTTTACTAAGTGATGCAGGCGGGTGGCAGCGGTGGCTTTTTGTTGTGCTAGCAATCGGAGTCTGCATATATATCCTCAACTGGCTGCGAAAGCTAAAACCGGAAGAAACTTTGCTCGGATATAGCTTAACTTTAATATTGAGTGGTGCATTAGGTAACCTAAGTGACAGAATTGTCTATGCTAAGGTCACTGACTTTATTGACTTTTATTACCCCTCAACAAATGAATGTATTTATTTGTTCTTTAATATTTCTGGAAATAGTTGTCACTGGCCAACATTCAATTTTGCTGATATTTTTATTTCAATTGGTGCGATACTGCTGATTATTAGTTTTTTTCGTGAAGAACGTTCACATGAAACCCATTCAAATTAAACTTGCAAACCCACGAGGCTTTTGTGCTGGCGTAGATCGTGCCATTGAAATTGTGGAACGTGCCCTCGACCAATTTGGCGCACCAATTTTTGTTCGTCATGAAGTAGTTCACAATCGATTTGTAGTAGATTCTTTAAAAACAAAGGGTGCTGTATTCGTCGACGAACTAGACGAAGTACCTGAAAATTCTACGGTAATTTTTAGCGCGCATGGTGTCTCAAAGTTAGTACGAGATGAAGCTGAACAAAGAAATTTAAGAGTTTTTGATGCAACCTGTCCTTTAGTGACTAAGGTGCATATAGAAGTTGTTAGAAATTGTCGTCATGGTCGAGACACAATACTAATTGGACACAAAGGACACCCAGAAGTGGAAGGCACCATGGGTCAGTGTACTGGTGAGAATGGCGCCAGTATTTTTTTAGTTGAATCCCCGGAAGATGTTGATAGTTTAGAAATACGTGACCCTAATGATATATCTTACGTTACGCAAACGACTTTATCAGTTGATGATACTAAGGATATTATTGAAAGGTTAAGGATACGTTTTCCAAATATACAATCTCCCAAGCGAGCTGATATTTGTTATGCCACACAAAATCGTCAAGATGCTGTAAAAGAGCTTGTCAAAGACTGT